>NZ_QDFI01000035.1 GCF_003254465.1 Meridianimarinicoccus zhengii | reverse complement strand
CTTCAACCCGTGGTCGGCAGCAAGTTCCGCCGTCAGTTCATCGATCGTGAGGTCGGGGCGGCCGCGATCCGGCGCCGCACCCAGTCTTTGACATCGGTCAGCTTGCCGCGTCCCGGATTCCGGGTCCTCGAAAAGCGTCATGAGCGCGGCGAGCCGGCAGGCATGTTCCGGTGCCTTCGAGGCGAAACCGGAAATGTCCGAGGCCCAGCCCCCGCGCCCGAGTGAGGCCTCTACCTTGTCATGGAACGCGATACAGATCGCGAGAGCCTCTTGGGACAGGGAGAGCAGTCGCTCGGTCGGGTCCTCGAGCGTGCGCGTCAGGGCCGCCTCGACCTCGGCATGGAAGCGGCACGCGGCGGCCTCGTCCTCGTCGGTCGGGCGCCTGTATTTCCGCTTGCCCATGTTGCTTTCGGGCCAACAAGGAAGCATCCGGGCGAGAAGCCCCTGGCCGATCAGGAACTCGTCGCCATACGTGTCGCGGATCAGAGTTGGCTGAAACATCAGATTCAGGGTGGTCGCGGTGGGCGGCACGTAGCCGTCGCCGTCCTGGCCGACACGGGGGCGAAAGAAATAGTCGCCGTCCCAGAGTTTCGAAACGATCCCACTCGTCTTCGCGCGTTGATCCTTGGACATGGAATGCCCGCCCCAGAACGCCGCGGCCTCGTCGGTTGCCCAGAATAGAAAGCCGCATCCGCTCGCAATCGTCTTGAATGCACCCTCAATCGTCGGTTCGGTCACGAGGAAGCCGGGACAGACCGGTGCTGCAGGTTTGTCTTCTCCGCGTCCGACACCTGCCAGAGCTGACTTGTGTTGCGCCATCGCGATCTGGTGATCTTTCCGCAGGCGCATGACCACCCGGTCGATGCCGGTTTTGGCGATCTTGTCAGCGGCGCTCTTGCGTTCGCCTGACAGCGCGATCGTGATGAACGCGGCTGTTGCATTCGAAGGGGATCCCAGTGTCTGGACCTGGGCCCTGCTGCCTGCGGCCACGGAGGCCACCGATAGAACGGACTGGGCTGCCAGAGCGGCCGGACCTTGCGTTTTGCGCATGATCGCTTCGGCGGCGCTGCGGAGCTTCGGCGTCAGGCACTCCAGCGGAAACACGGCCGTCGGCGGCTCCGCATGGGGGAGCGGTGTGGGCTGCTGGGGGGCAGGGGCTGTCTCGCCTGCCGGGACGGAAAAGTTTGGCTTCGGCGCTCTCGAGCCACTCGTGCTGGTGTTTCCGGTCTTGCCGATGAAGGATTTTATGCGGGCCAGCATGCCTGATCTCCGTTGCTGCTCGTTGTGAGCAGGACATCGGTCGATCGACTTTTTGACGGAAACAGCGGAACGCAGAATCTTGAGGCGCGGGGCAGATTTTTCCGCCTGCAAAAGAGAAGGACATGGTCCGCCGTGCAGGCGATGCGCGATGCGCGTCGGGGGGCGCGCAGCGAGGAATGCTCCACGGGGATCATGGCGTTGGATTGGGCCGTCAGGTCTCGTCATGTTTCGCACCCTGCCGCCAGATGCGCCGGGGACAGCGCAATCACCCGGTCAGCCGTGCGCGGCAAAGGCGACGATATTCCCATCCGCGGAACGCGCCCCAGGGTCATGAAACGGACTGCGGACGCGTGAGATGTCGATCTCGATCCCGTCGACCCACGCCTTGTACTCCTCGATCGGTGAGCCTTCGGGATCGTAGTGTTGTTCCGTGATGTCACGTAGCTTGTGGCCGAGAAGCCGTTTACGGATCTCGAGCGGGCACTTCGCGCGCTTCAATTCGACGTTGAAATGCGTGCGCAGCGCGTGGAAGTCCCGGCACGGATCATAGACGCCGTGCTCGATGCGGTAGTGCCCGAATGTCTTCGTGAAGGTACCCGAAAGGCGTCCCTTGGTGGCGCATCGCGCGATCTCCGGGAACAGCCATTCCTGCCCCCTGCGGCGACAATCCTCGACATGCCTGAGAAGGCCAAGCGCGATCAGATTGCGGTGGATCGGGACGATGCGGTAACGGGTTCCGCTCTTGATGTGCTGACCGTCGCCGGACTGGACGCGGAAGATCGAAATCCCCTTGATGCTATCGAAATCGTCGGTTTTCAGTTGGAGCGCCTCTTCCTGCCGCATGCCGGAATGCACGGCTATCAGCGTCGGCCAGAAGACGTCGTGCATCCTTGCGCCAGCAGGAACAGGCGTGGTGAACGCCCCGGTGTTCAGAAGATCGGCAAGCTTGTCGCCCCAGGGCAGACGCCGCATGTTCTTTTCCTCGGTCTTCAGCCTTTCGAGCTGTTTCGTGGTCCAGATGACGCCTTTCATCGCGTTCACGGGCGCCGCACCATGATCGGCAGCGTGCCGGAAGACGAACTGGATCGCCTGCAGGTGCCGATACACGGTCGCGTGCCGAACCCGCTGGATCTTGGCCCTTGCCCGACGCTGCTCGGCATCGCCCCGATTGAGGCCGTGTTCCACGATCTCGTTCTCGGCGAGAACCATGTTGCGCGCTTCCTCCGCCTCGGCCTCGTCGATGATCGTGTAGAGGCCGGGCGCGTCACTGCTCTTGTGGTGATTTTTCGGCAAGGCACACAGGAGAGAACGGAACTCCAGAAGCCTCTCGCGCGTGTAGAACGACATGGGCCGGTCCCCGTGCGCCTCGATGAAAAGCTTCTTCGTCGCGCGCCAGTTTGCCAGGTTGTTGACGTGCCAACCCGGGTTTTCCTCCTCCTTGCGGTGTGTGGCCTCATCGAACCACGCACTGAACGTTTTCTCCCTGGTTTGCGGCGCCGTGGGCGCGACGGGCGTGACGGATGCCGCGCCCTTCGGCGCGGCACGCAACCGCGCGGGTGCCCGGTGCGGCACAACTCGTGCGGGGGTGATGTCGTCCTGCGCGGGTGCAGAGTGATCACGTGCCGGGGCAGGCTGGACCGGCTGCTCGATGACGGTGTGGTGAGTGTCGGCCTCGGCGCAGCCGACATCCGGCGCCCCAGCCGATGCTGGTCGCATCTGCGACGCCGCCACTGTGGCGGACGGCAGGGGCGGCAACCCATGCTGCACAATCGCGTCCTGCTGCGCGACCGCGTCCACATTGTTCAAGGCATGCGTCGACGCGCGCCCGATGCAGGAGGCGAGGCGGGAATCCGTACGGTAGATCCCCTTTTCGCGGAGAATGTTCTCGTCCGCCACTTCGATCAGGGCGCGGGCGGCCCGCCGCGCCGCGCGGGACCAATCCTCGCTGTCGGACTCGAGCGGAAGCCCGAGGCGCGCGAGCGTACGGGCCAGAGGTGCGGTGACCGCGTCGTACGCGTTGTAGACGAGGGCGGCCCGCATGGTGTCGCGGGTGGCTTCATGGAGGCGGACAGCGGCGGCGACGGCTTCGGGGCCGCGCGGACCGCAGGTCTCCCGGAGTGCCTCGGAGGCCGCGACCTCGAAGCGCATCAGGTCGTCGACCACGCAATCCAGCTGTCGTTCGTCGAGCATGTCCGCTCCGCACATCTCTATCAAACCGATGAGATCGTCGGTGAAGCGGGCTGCGATCGCAGCCCGTCGCCGCGCCTCGGAGACGAAGTGCGTTCGAAGCGAGAAACAGAAAAACGGCTTGGCGTAAAAATTTTCCGCGATGGCCGGGACCCGGCGCCGGAAGACGAGGGTCGCGCCCCTGCGAATGACATAGGTCGTGTGTGCGGCCATGTGTGCCACCTTCTTGCGACGTTTGTGTCGCAGGATGTGTCGCTCTCCGGACTCTTGATCGATCTTTCGACCCAGGTACTTGATTTCACACGATTTTATGAGAATTGGCTCCGGCGGTAGGGATCGAACCTACGACCAATTGATTAACAGTCATTAGCCGATCCATTGTTTTCAATGGCTTAGGTCGATTAGTGTGATGATGAGCGCACGTCCATGTCGGATACGATTAGTCGCGAACGCTGATCACAAGGACCGGTGTCCCACCCGAATAAATTGCGCTCCACGTCTCTCCTGGAGCGACGTCGAAACTGACATGGCTTACCTCTCCGAAAATTTGCGTGCCGTTCTTCAGTACCGATGTGATCGTGGCGCCGGCACCACCGTTTCGCAGGTTAATTGTCTGAATATAGGGTGTAGCGTTGACAGTAGTTGCGCCACTGACGGGCATCGCTTTCGATGAGGTTTCGTAGTATTCGGGAAGGCTACCGTCGGTGCAGGTGTTGGCCCTGACGGTACGACCGACGGTGAAGGAGTTTTCATCAGGCAGACTGTAATGAGTTACCTTCGCATTCACCGTGTTGCCGATGATGTAATAAGGCCTGTTCAGCGTCGCGAGGCGGACGCCGATGTCCGGAACAAGATATTCATCAGCGCCAGTTCCCCACAGCGTGTTGACCCCTTCGTCGCTTGACATGCTGATACTGGAAACGTTGATCCTGATCGCCGCTCCAAAATCGAAGGCGACACAGTTGTTCAGGCGCGCCCGGCCCAGTGCGACGATCTTGCAGTCCTTGAACTGGACGTCGAGGATGTGATCCTTGGCAGCATCCGCGACAATACCGCGGCCGCTCATCCCGATCATCTGTCCCTCGCAAGTCAGTGCTAGCAGTGCACCCGTGCTGATTTTGTCCGTGAACAGCCAGTCGTTGTTCAGGCAAAAATGCCAGCCGCCCTTGACCTCCACATTGCCAATGGAACCGCCCTCGAACGTCATCCGCATGCGACCGTCGCCGGCGTAGTCCCAAATGTTGTGGAGGTCGTAGATAAACGACATGGGTCCCGTCGCATGAAGTTTCCAGAGCCAGGCCCAGTGCTGCAGTGTGCAGTCCTTGATCACCGCCGTGTCCCATTTTCCCTTGATGTTCACGACCGAGGTGCCGAAAGCGAAGGACCAGTGCAGCTCGGCCGCCCAGCCGCCGGATGTGTATGCGTTGAAGCCGGTTCCGTCGGTGTCGTTCAGCGTAAAGGTGTCCGCATTCACGACGGTGATGATATAGCTGTTGCCGTTCAGTTCGGTCATGCCGGCCACGCCACCGATGCGCACGCGACGACCCGTCTGGAAGCCGTGGCCGACGGATGTGATAGCGACCGGATTGGTACGCGTCGCTCCGGTGATCGCGCTCGGCACGATCGCGGGATTGGATGGCACGCCCTCTGGATACCCGTTCACGTCGTTGAGATAGAGCGCTGATCCGACTGAGGCCGCGGTGGTGTCGATCTTTACCAGATCGTACTGGGGCTGGCCGGTGCCGTACATGTTGATTAGGCGAACGCCGGACAGGGTACCCGTGACGATAGCCCGGAAGATATGTGGCAGGTTGCGGAACTGTGTTTTCATCACGAATACGCGGGCGACATTCGTGCCCTCCACCCATGCAACAGACCCGGCCGTATCGCCGATCGACACACGGGGGTAGCCGCCGAGAATGTTCACGTTTTCGATGAACTGTGCGTCCGTTCCGCAAATCCACACACTTCCGTCACGAAGCACAAACTGCGCTGCCATCGAACAGTTAATTGTGACATTGGAAATGAGGATCGGATCGATGCCGCCAGCGCGAACGTTGTAAACGCCCGCCGGTACGAATGCCTCCACCATCTTGTAAGCTGTACGCGCCGGATCGCCCCGGCGGTTGATGGCCGCGATGAACCGGTTCAATGCCGGAACATCGTCGCTGGTGCCGTCCGCCGGCGGTCCGAAAGCATCGAAGGTCAGGATCGGCACCTTCAGTTTCAGCCCGCCGTCCGTGGTGAAGTCCTCGTCTTCGCTCACAACCTCGTAGGCCCACCGGCTGTTGCGAAGCTGGATCATCGTGCCGACCGGAAGCGCGGCTGGATATGCATTCATGGTGGCGAAGTCGTCGAACCTGGTATCGCCCAGCCAGCCCAGCAGCACATCGCTGCCGCCGTCGTTGGAATGGACCTGCACGCCCGGCAGCATGGCAACCAGGAACACGTCTCCATCGGTGGTATCCGCCAGCCCGTCCGCGACCGAGGCATAAAGCGTGGCACCCGCGGCGACGGCCGCCAGCTCCGCCTGCGTGCGTGCCACGTCGGCCAGCGCCGCGTTCTGCGCCGCCTCTGCCGCGCTGAGTTTCGCCTGCGCCTCGCTGGCCGCGGCCGCGATCGCGGCAGCCTTTGCGATCGGGCCGAAGGTGTTGGCGCCCTCGATGTCGGCCGCGTTCGGTCCTTGCGCAAATCCGCCGCCTTCGGTGGCGATCAGGGTGTGCCCGGCTTCGATCGGCGGGATTTCGGGCGTGATGCCGTTGCCCCGCTGAACCACCAGCGCGCGCCGGACGCGTTCGGCGTTCTCCTGGATGGCCATGACCATCGCGTCGAGCTGGCGTTCCATGCCCTTTTCGCGCGACGTGGCTCCGACGAACCCCTGTTCCTTCTCCGTGTTCCGGTCGATGCGCAGCATCTTTCCCGCGAATGCGGTCGCCGCGTCGGCCGACAGCGTGACGATCCCGAAATCCACGGGACCGGCGGGTTCGACCGAAAACTCACCGCTGGCCAGCGGTGTGATGGCGCCGTCGTCGACAAGGCTGACCTCGATATCCTCGGCCGCACGATAGGGGTGCTCGATGGCATAAGGGCCCGTGCCGCTGATCGTGTAGATCGGGGAAAGGTCGAACGTTTCGACGGTCATGGCGTCCTCATGGCGTTGGAAAGATCGGGGCCTCGGCTGGGTGCCGGATCACCGCGCCGCCACCAGCTTTGGGTGTTGTAGTCGCGCTTGAGGCGCTGTTCGGCGCGGTACCGCAGGTCTTCGACCTCCGGGTCGACCAGGGGCTGGATTTGATCCCAGAGCAGGCGGTCCAGCGCCAGCCGGGTCGGGATCGGCAACAGGGGCTGGAACGTGGCGAGTGGATTGTACCGGCGCAGCAGATTGACCATGTCGCGCCCGATCAGCGGTGCCTTGCCATCGGCGACGCGCGCCACGTTGGAATTGACCGCACGGCCGACATCGCTGATTGCGCCGATGACCGGCCCGGCGGCGGTTTCGCCAAGTCCGCCACCTGTGCGGCTTGTGGTGGAGCTGAAGAAGTCTCCGAAAATGCCGATGCCGCCGCCCTGCAGGAATGCTTGCGCCCAGAATGTTGGCGTGGTCATGGGCCGCGGATCATTGCCCTTGGCGATATCCTTCAGTTGAAGCGACACGGCCCCAAGGATGGTCATCTGGGACATGAAGGCCACGATGTACGTGCCTTTCTCGCCCAGGCTGCTCATCTCGGCGACGCGCTGGATCTGGTTGAACATGACCGACAGGGCGTAGCTTTTGTACATGACCCCGGAATTGAGCAGT
Source organism: Meridianimarinicoccus zhengii (assembly GCF_003254465.1). Taxonomy (GTDB): domain Bacteria; phylum Pseudomonadota; class Alphaproteobacteria; order Rhodobacterales; family Rhodobacteraceae; genus Meridianimarinicoccus; species Meridianimarinicoccus zhengii. The sequence continues at coordinate 35,672 of NZ_QDFI01000035.1, read as the reverse complement.
TCGCCGGGAATGGAACCGGGGGCTCGGTCCCCAAGAAGCGTGGCTCGCCCGCGCGCCGATGCGGATGGCACACCCAGTTCCGTACGCGCTTCGATGATGCCGCCCAGCTTCAGCGCCAGCCGTTCGGCCTGCGCGCGGGGCAGGCTGCTGTGCTCGACGAACCAGCTTGGCGTGATGACCTTGCCGCCGCCGGGCGATGTGAACATCACCGCCGGGTCGCGCAGCAGGTCCCATTCGGCGGCGGTCAGCCCGCGGTTTTCCATGAAGCGGCGCAGCCGTGGGTCCAGATCGGCAAAGGATTTTCCCGCCTGTTCGCCCAGCTCATGGCTGAAGGTCACGCGCATGGCGGTGCGCGCGCGGTCGGTCATCATCGCCAGCCCGTTGGCGCGCAGCACCGCGTTGGTGATCCGGCTGGTGATCTCCGGCGACCAGATATCGCCCATGAACCGCGCGTGGGCCGATCCTGTATCGAACCAAGTGTCGAAAACATAGCCCATGTCGCGGGCTTCTTGCTGGCTGATGTTGCTGGTCAGCAGCTTCATGGTTTGTACCAGCGGTGCAGTCGGGTTCATCCCGATGGCCTTGGCTGCGAGGCGCATGGTGCCAAGGTCGCTAAGCTGCGACAGCGGGGCCGCGCCAAGCTGCGCTGCGGTCAACAGGTTGCGCGTGCCCGCAAAGAATGCCGCCATGAACTTGTCGTGGGGTACATTGACCGCGCCGTTCAGGTGGCGCAGCACCACGCGGGCCTTCTTGTTCTTGCGGTCGATCACGCTGCGCAGGGTGCGCACCTTTTTCAGGTCGCCCGCCGACGCGCGCAAACCCCCGGCCAGCACGTTCAGCCCGGACACCAGCCGTTCGCCATCGACGCCCGCGACCTGCTTGGCAAGGATCTGCGCCCGGAACTCCACACCCTGCGTCGGGTTCGGGCCGAAGTTGCTCATCAGCGCGATGTCGCGGGCCATGCCGCGCAGCTCGCCCACGATGGCTTCGAACGGGTTGTACTGGCCGAAGGCGTCGTTGTACTGCATCCAGGCGTCGCCATCCCGGAAATGCAGCACCCGGTGTTCCTTGCGCCGGTTGTACATCGCGGTGCCGCCCATCCCAAGGCTGGGTTCCCGCGTGTTCCAGCCTTTGCTGGTGATGCCTTCATAGACCTGTTCCAGGAACCGGCGCGCATCGCTTTCGAACGGGCGCGCGTCGGCCGACACGGCGAAGGGCTTGCCGGTGTCGAAGTTCTCGATCCGCGACCAGTCGATCAGCCGGTTGTCCCACAGCGTCTTGAACCACGCCTCGAAACCCGCCGTTTCGATCTTGTCGGCGTTGTGGATATGCGCCAGCCCCCGGTTCGCCAGCTTGCCGATGTCGCCGCCCAGCGAATTGTAAAGCGACCTTGCCCGTTCCTGCGTGTCGCGCACGGCGTCCGCCAGTTGCCTGGCGATGGCGTCGCCGGTGTCCTGCCCGTGCAGTTCGCGCACCAAGTTGTTCAGCTTGGCGATGTCGCGCACCTGGCCGATCACGTTGGTGCGGTGCCGCTGCAGCAGTTCGGATATGTTGGACATGAAGCTCTGTTCCAGCGCGCGCTGCTGCAGCTCCGCCTGGTCAAGCTGCTTCAGCAGGGCGTCCGGGTCCTCGGCCGCCTTGCCGGCGTAGCGCGCCTGCGCTTCTTCCACGTCGCGCAACTGCGCCAGCATCGTGTGCCGCCGCTTCTGGGTGTTGGTGACCATATCGCCCAGCAGGTCGTCGGCGGCCATGACGCGGGCCATGTCCTCGGGGTTACCCTGATCCATGTAGCGCTGCATCATGTCGCGGTACTTGGCCTGCGCCTGTCGGCCGCGCTGGGGATCGACCTCGCCCGCGTCGATGGCGCGCTGGATACATTCGTCCATGCGGCTCATGCCCGTCCTCCCGATGTCGTGCAGATCTTCACGATGTCCGCCATGTCCGCGTCGCGCGCGAGATCGTCGAGCACGTCAGCCACGCTCATTTCGACACCTGACCCCGGCGCGCCCCATTCCAGCGTCAGATCGTCGAGGCCCCGGAATTCGGCGCGGGCGGCCTGCACGGCGGACGCCTCCTGAGCATCGACCGTTTGGCGCTCTGGCATCGCGTCCGATCCACGCCCCTGCCGAGAGGCGGCGTCCGGCGTGATCCTGCCGCGCAACTCCGCTTCGCGCTGATCCGCCACGCGCGTCAGAAGCGGGCTTGCAGCGCCGTCTGCCGTGCGGGCGGGGTCCACTGCCCGGATGTCCGGGATGGTGACCGTAGTGGCCGCTGCGGGCGTCATTGGCGCGCGCGCCTCGTGCAGGTCGATGGCGCGGGCCAGCGTGTCCACCGGCGACGGTGATCCCAGCAGGTCGCCGATATCGGCGCGGCCCGCGATCTGCGCTTCGGCGATGTAGCGGCGCAGGATGGCTTCGGTCGCCTCGGCCGGGCGGGCCACGTCGCCGCGATAGAAGGCGGCAAGGATCTGGCCGTTCAGATCGTCCGACCCGCCCTTGAACATGTCGCCGTTTGCCATCCGGTCGCGGATCGCCGCCACCACGCCTTGCCCGTCGCGCGCTTCGGTGCGGGCGCGGGCGATGGTGCGCACCACGTCGACCAGCTGGTCGGTGATGTCGAACTCGCTCTGGATCAGTCCCGCGTCGATGCCCGCGCGGAACGCGGCCCAGTCGGGGGCCAGGTCCTGCAGCATGTTCAGCAGGCCGCGCAGGCGGCGGTCGCCGGTTTCGGTCAACCGCTCCAGCAGGTCCATCGCGTCGAAGGCGCGCGCGAAGAGCGCCCGCCGGATGCGGTCGAACCCGGCGTTGGTCATGGCACCCTCGCGGGTGCTCATGCCGCTGCGTTCGGCCTGCGGCATGGCCTGCAGCACGCGGCGGCGGAATTCGTCGTTGGCGGGCGCTTCCATCGCTTCGCCGGGCCGATACGCGTCGAAGGCGGACTGCGACAGGAAATCCCGATCGCGCGCTGCCTGTTCGGCGGTGCCCATCGACATGGTCGCGCGGTCATTGTTGCCGGTCACCCAGTCCCGGCGCTGCGGCGCGTCGAACTCGGTTTCGCGCACGGCGGCCAGCACCGGCCTGCGCACGCCCTCTGGGATGATGAACCCGCCCTCGCGGATCGCGTTGACATAGGCGTCATAGCGCTCCGGGTGCAGGTCGGCGGCACGCGCGATGGCGGCGACGCGGCCATTGCCGCTTTCGATCATGCGGTCGGGTCCGATGATGGGCGCGCCCCGGTCGGCTTCGGGCGATGGCATCAGCCGCGCCGGATCGAGGCCTGCCGCGATTTCGGCGATCTGTTCGTCGCTGGACAGCCGCCCGGCACGGTCGCGCGGCTGCAGGTCACCCGATGCGAAGTTCAGGTCGTCGATGTCCAGCACCTCGTAGCGGACCTGCGCGCGCATGCCGGTCGGGCTGACCACTTCGTTGTAGCGCGTGATGGCCCGCCCGCCGGCGGCGGGAAAGCTGTCCGGCGCGGCCCCGCCGCCACTGCGCGCGGGCGGCGCACCGCCACGCAGCACCGACAGCACCGCGTCGGGCGATGTCAGGCTGGCGTTCAGCCCGTCGGAATAATAGCTGCGCCCGGCGCGCGGACCGTCCACCATGGGCAGCGCCGCCCATTCCTGCGCCAGCCGGTTGGCGAACTGCGTGTCGGTGATCTTTCCCGCGCGCCAGTCGTCCAGCCCGCGCCGCTGCATCAGCGTGACGGCCATGCGCCGCTGCATGGCCTCGTCGAACACCTCGCCGCCGGTCAGGCCCATCTCGTCGCGCAGGCCTTGCAGCGTCTTGCGGATGATCTGGAACCGTCCGGCGGCGGTGCTTTCGGCCCCCGCTGCCGCATTCGCGGCCTGCCATTCCAGCACGTCGTTGACGGTCATCTGCGTCAGCGGGCGCGGCGGGGCGATGCGGGTAAAGCCGGAGGGCTGGTCGAAGCCCTGCGGCGCTTCAAGTCCGCCGATCAGGTCCAGCGCGTTGGCGACCACCGGGTCCTCCAGCGCGGGCAGGGTCGGGTCCGGGCGCGTCGGCGCGGCGTCCAGCGTCGGCTCGTCGCCTTCGCGCAGCCGTGTTTCCTCGCGGTTGATGGCGGCGGCGTGGTCGGTGCCGGGCGTGTTGGCCGGGCGCGCGGCGGCTTCGGCTTGTCTGCGGGTGCGCAGGTAATCGACGGCGCGCACGCCCCCGCCGATGATTGCGCCGATGGCGGCACCGCCTGCCACGCCCACCGCGACACGTTCGGCGATGTCCACGTCGGGCAGGTCGAATGCCTCCGCCTGCGCCTGCGCGCGCGGGGCGATCGCTGCCTCTGCGACCCCGCCGATCAGCGCCTCGCGCAGCACGAACTGCCCCAGGCGGGCGGGGCTGCCGCCCAGCGGCATCAGCGCGATGTTCACCGGGTCGGTGAACGCCCCGGCGATGGTGCCCGCAACCTGCGCGACGGGGCTGCTGCCCGCGTTCAGCACGTCCTGGTATTCCTGGTAACGTGCGTTGCCGATGTCGCGCGCGGTGGCCTCGAACTGGTCGCGGTCCACCGGCAGACGTCCCCACCGCTCGGGATCGGCGGCGGCAATGCTTTCCGCCTGTTCGAAGATCAGGTCGAGCTTGGCATCGACCTTCATCGTATCGAACGCCTGCTGCCAGGACTGACGCCCACGGCCAAGGTCGCGCTGCGCTGTATCGAAATCGGCGGGCTTGAACGCCTCGATCCCGCCTGCCGCCTGCACGATGTCGTCGATGATCCGACGATCGATGCGACCCCGCGCGCCATAGGCGTTGTCGGCGAATTGCGTCTTTCCGGCGGCGGCGACGAACTGTTCGATGCGCGTCGGCACCAGCCGGTTCAATGCCTCCGGCGCGCGCTCCTCGCGCTTGGCGGATTTTAGGAACCACGTCACCGATCCGGCTCCGGCGTTGCTGCGAATTCCTGCAGCAGCTTGCGCAGATCGAGGACATAATCGGCGCCGTCGGCCCCCTCTGCGGTCAATGGTCCGTCCTTGGGGTGATCGTAATGGAACATATACCGATCGCCGCCCAGCGACACGAGCTTGGTTGCATACCACGTCTGCAGGTTCATGGGCTCGCCGCCGAAACTCGGGGTGTTGCCGCTGAAGCTGATACGCTCAAAAAGGCTGTCGAGGTTGGCGCGTCCGTACTCATCGGACAGTCTCAACATCCGGGAAATCCTGCCGCTGGCCTGTGTGATGTCCTTGTGCCGGATGTCCGGCGGCACGAAGGTCGGCAGATCGCGGAATTTCATGATGCCGCCGACGGCATTGTTGTTCCCGTAGTTTCCGGTGCCACCCAGCACGTTGTGCACCGCCTGCAGGTACAGGGTTGGGCTCAGCTTGCCGTCGGATCGTTCGTCCTTCCCGCGCGCGCGAAAAGTGTAAAGCGCGTCGGCGGCGGTGATGACCTGGTCAAGCTGGCCCGCTTCGAATTCGGGATCGAACAGCCCGGACAACTCGACGAAGAATTCCTGGCGGCGTTGCGACCGGGGTGGCAGGGGAACATCTTCGTTGTCCATGGCGCGCTGGCCTTCGAAAATCTGGCGCGCGAGGTCCTCGTTGCCGGTGAACGCCATCAGCCCGCCGACATAGGCGAACAGCGGATCGCCGCCGATTTCCTCGGCCAGCTCCAGCGCGCTCTCGCCCGTTGCCGCCGCAAAGCTCGCCGCCAGCCGCGCGCGCACCTCGGGCGTCTGCGACGGGTCTGCGGCCTTGGTGTAGGCCGCGCGCTCTTCCTTTGTGAACAGCACCGGCTCGTCGAGATATCCCGCCTCGACCAGCGAAGCCGCCCATCGGTTCCGTTGATCGAGTGACATGATCAGATCATCCGGTGCTGCGGTCATCGGGTCGGGCAGGGCGGGCGGCTGGCCCAGCCCGATGTCCTGCGCGTGCTGGATCGGATCGGTGTTCCATCCGGATTTCGCCATGTCATGCGCCGCCCGCATGGCATCAAGGATCTTGAGCTGCTCGGCATTCGGCACCGGGCGCGCCGCCTCTGCCGCGATGCGTTCGGCCTGTTCGGTCGGGGTCAGCCGCGCGAAATCCGGCATCGTGTCGCGCAGCAGGACCTGTTGCGCCCAGCCTTCCGCCGCCGGGTGCGCCATGAACGCGTCGTCGGTCAGCATCGCGGCTTCGTTGGCATAGACGCGCCCTTGGCCCGCGATCCTGGTGGCCTCGGTCAGCTCGTTGCCGATTTCCACCTGTCGTTCCTTGGCCAGCCGGTCGGCCTCTGCCTGCGCGCGGGCGGCGTCGGCGGCGATCTTGGACCCTGCGGTCGCGTACAGGCTGGCGCGCTGCTCCGCCGGGATGTTGTTGAACTCCCCGTCATCGTACAGATCGCGAAACAATTGCGGGTCGCTGTCGATCAACAACCGCGCGGCGGCGCGCTCGGTCTCGGCCCGGAAGGCCAGCTTTTCCTCGGCGGCGGCGGCGGGCGATGTGATCCCGGCAGCGACCTGTTCGTCGATCTTCGCGTCCAGCGACGCGTACATCGTGTTGCGCGTGTCGGGGTCCATCATGGCCCCTTGCGACACGGTCAGGTGCCGCTGCTCGATGAAGTTGGCGACTTGCTGCGACTGCTGGATGGCCAGCGCCTTCTGACCCAGCGCGAAAGCATGGCGGTCGGTCAACGCGTCGAACTGGGTGCTGAACCGTTCCGCCAGCTTGGGATCGACGCGCGGGCGGCCCGTGTCGGTCTGGCCGGTCAGGTACTGCTGTTTCAGCGCCTGCACGCGCGGGGCCCATTCCGCATCGATCCGGTCGGGATCGCCGTATTCCTCGAACTCGAGCCGCAACGCGTTGATGTCGCGGGTCATGTCGACATCGAGCCGCGACGCGGCACTGTCGAGGCGGCGGCGTTCGACCTCGTTGCCAACCTGCTGCACCACCTGGCCCAGCTGCTGGATCGCGGCGCCGGTCTTCGGGGCCTCGATGCGGATGTCGGCGGATCGTCCGCCGGTCATCCCGGCGCGGGGCAGGGTCAAGGTCATTGCAGCAGCTCCGGCCAGATTTGCGGCGCCGCGGACAGCACGCTGCCGGCGGCATTCGTGCGGCCTGTCAGGATGGCCTGCCGGCCCCGCGCGCGCACGCTGCGCGCCGATGCGCTCAACTCGGCTTGGGTCGCGGCGCCGCCCGAGCGGATTGCCTGGCTTTCGAAAGTCATCTCGCGGGCGGCGTTTTCCCCCAGCGCAATGGCGGTGGGGCTGGACAGGTCGATGCCCCGCGCAGCCAACTCGGCCGTCTGGCGGCGGATTTCCGATCGGAAGGCGGCGCGGGACCGTGCGTCCTGCACGCCCGTCAGCGCGCGTTCGACTCCCGCGCGCTCCTGCAAGGCCTCGGCCTGCATGCGCTCGGCGTCGGCGGTCATGTTGCCCTGCGACAGTGCCCCGCCCACGGATGCCGCCAGCCCGGCGATCTGCAATGCCAATCCCAGTGTCAGGCCCAGACCGGACGATGCGGCACCCGATGCCAGCGCGGCATTCAGGGTGGCCGCGCCGACCGATCCGATGCCACCTGCGGCGGCGGTGGCCGCTGCGGTGGCCCCGGCGGCCGTGGCGGCAGCGCTGCCTGCACCGGCTGCGGCCAGGGCGGAGGCTCCGAAATCACACATCAGACGCCGTGCTCCTCGATACTGGGGGTGACGGCCAGCACGGTCAGGGGGGCGCCGCCCACGGGCTCGAACCGCAGGCTGACATCCGGGGCCTGTCCGCTGGCCATGGGCATCTGGCGCACGCCGCTGAAGGCATCGACCAGGTCGGCCGCGATGGCGCGCAACAGGATTTCCTGCGGGGCACTGACGCGGGCGGGCTGGCCCAGCTCGCGCTCGATCGTGCGCACCAGCCCGGCCGCGGTGCGGTGCACGGCAATGCCGCATCCGCTGTGAAGCCGCTTGGCGCGGGCCATGGTGTTGCCGTCGCGCGCCTCGGCCTGGATGGGCAGGGTCTCGAACTGGTGGGTGGCGTCGAACAGCCCGACGGTCGCGCGCGTGGCCTGCGCGTCGATCGTGATCGTGCCGCTTGGCGGGACGGTGATCGGCCCGAACGCGCCCGCGTCGGTCCATGCGAACACGTCCTCGCCCACCAGCTGCGGGACCGAGAACGTGTCGGTGGCAGCACCAGTGTAGATCGTGGCGGCGAAGAAGTGGTTGGCTTCACTGATCGCCTGCGCGCCGGTCAGCGTGCCGTATGTCACCGACTGTTCCTCGACCATGCGCACGGTCGCGCCGTTCACCGTGCGGCGCACCACCAGCGTGAGGATATCGGCGGTACCGGTGGCGTTGGGGCTGACCGCCATCGCCTCCACCACGCCGCCAGCCAGCGGGACCGTGGCCCAGCCCAGCACGTCCTCGTCGGGATCGTACAGCATCACGGCGAGGTCCCCGGTGTCGCGCCGGATCCACGTCAGCCGTTGCGGCGCGGACTGGTAGACCATTTCCGCGAAACCGGCCGTGCCGATGTGCTGGGCGGGCAGGGACAGCTCGAGCGCGCGGTTGCGGTCGGATTGCAGCGAATAGACGATCTCGAAGATCCGGGTGCGGTCCTTCGCGATGAACATCGGATCGCCGCGCGGCGCCAGCGGCCGGGCCTGCGCCGATCCGATCGCGCTGTCATACCCGAAATACGTGGTGGCCGGGCCCAGCACCTGGTTGCCGTCGGTGGTGCGCGACGAATATTCCTCGCCCAGGGCACCGATATGAAGGCCGGACCGGCCACGGCGCAGCCAGATCACCTTGTTGACGCTATTCTCGCCGCTGATGCCGTAGGCGAAGCTGCTGTCGGCCTCGATGCCGGGGGTGAAGTCGTTGAAGTCGCCCACGGTGGAAAACCACAGGGTGCGCGGGTCGCTGGGCGTTGCGGCTGCGATCAGCCGTTCCTGGAAAATCTCGACCGCGGCCGGCCATCCGTAGCGCGCGGACCATGCCCCTTCGGCCCAGCGGTGTGTGGGTGCTGCGACCACGGCGGATGGCAGGCGGCGCAGCACGGTGGCGGTGGCCTGGGTGGCACTGGAGACGGACGTGATCCGCACCACGCCGGTGTCGTCGCTGATATAAGTCCAGCTGATGCCGGCGCCGGTTTCGACCAGTGCGATCCCGGTCGTGTGGGTCGGCGGTGTGCCGCCCGTGCTTCCTGCCGTGCGGGCCTCGTAGATGCGCCCGTCATAGGTCCGCCGATCGTCGACTGCGACTGTCTGGTTTGGCCCCCACGGCGTGGTCGGGATGCCGAGCACGTACAGCCAGGTTACCTCGCTGGTGCCCGGCGTCGCGGTGCCGCTTCCGTGATTGGGCGCAGTGTCGCCTGTGTCGCCGGTGTTCTGCGCCACGTAGATTGCGCCGTTACTTGTGACCTGCTGGCCTGCGGTCACGGTCTCGTCCGATTGCCAGGCGGGTGGAACATCGGCAATGAATAGCCACGACATCTGCGTGCCGAACTGCACCCGCTCCGTGCCTTCGGTGTGCAACGGCCTGTTCACGCCGGTATTGTCGCCCGATGCGACCTGGTACACGCGCCCGTCTGACCGCATCCGCACGCCCGCGCCGACATCGGTGTTCCCGGTCCACAGGGGCACGTCCGACCAGGACACGGGCTCCAGCGACATGAGCGATCCGACATGGTTCGCCGCGAACAGGGCCGCACTGGCGGTCAGCGTCACGGACCCGGTTTCACCGCTGGCCTGCACGGTCAGTCCGGCGTTGCCATTGCCCACCCGGAACGGTCCGGTATCGGGATCGAGCGGCGTGATCGTCCAGTTGTCGAGCGCGAACCGCGCCAGTCGCTGGATCGGGCGGGCGCCGTCCGCAAGGTAGATCACGTCGGCCGACTGCACCCATTGAAGCTGCGACAGCGACGCGGCGTCGTAGGGGTGCGCCAGCTCGAACGGCGACGCACCGGCCATCACCAGCGTGCCATACCGCCAGACGCGCATGGTGCCGGGCGTGAATTCCAGCGTCACCGCGTCGTTCGTGGCGAACTCGAAATCCAGCAGCCGCGCGGGCTGATTGTCCTTGGTGGTGCCCCGATAGACGGTGCCGGGGGCGCGGGTCACACCGCCCTGGCGCAACGGCACGAAGCCGCGGCACAGCCGCAGCCCGGTCATGAAGCGCTGGTAATCGAAACGCTGGTGCAGCAGCGGCGATATCTCGCCCGCGGCGAAGCTGTTTTGCGGCGGGCTTGTGCGGGTCACAGGCGTGCCCCCAGTGCCCAGTCTTCCTGCCGGTCCAGCCCGTCCCAGCGCTTGGGCGATGCGTAGCGCGCGTCATGGCGCAGCGCCTGGCGCATGGAAATCTCGGCGTCCTGCGCGATCCGGTCGCGCTTTGCGACATCGCCCAGCCATTGCGGCGACAGCAGCGTCGCCAGCCGCAGCGAAACCGCCAGCCGAAACCAGGCGGGCATCTGCGTTTCGTCGGTGATCATCGCCGTGAAGCGGATCTTGAGCGGCCCCGCGATGTCCGTGCGCAGGAACCGCCGGTCGACGCGCCAGGCGCCGTCCACGTACATCTGGCGCAGGGCCACGAATGTGGCGGGCAGCACGAAGGTGTTCGGCAGGTCGGGGTCGGCGACGATGTCGGTGCCGGGCACGGCGGCGGGCAGCTCGGCCAGCTCGGACGCGAAGGACCAGTCGGCCTGCTCAAGACACATGCGCAGCGCTTCGGGATACTGCTCGGACGCCGCTGCGGCCTGTGGGCTTTCATCCCCGAAACTCGATGGCGCGGCCAGCTCGAGCACGCGGAACGCTTGCTGCACGATGGTCGATGCTGCGATCGGCTGGGTCACGCCTGCCCCTTTCGGTCAGGGCGGGGGCCGCGGCGCGCGCGGCCCCGGCCGGTCAGTTGTAGATGTACGCGACCTGGAACTCGATCTTGCCTGCGCCGGTGGCGTTGGCGATCGCGTGCGCATAGAGGTCGATCACCCCGCCGGGGTTCGCGGCCAGGCCCAGCACTTCCCACAGGCGCAGCTGGCTGTTGGCGTCGCCGTTGGCGATGGGCTGGATGATGTCCGCGGCGGACTGGAGCTGGCTGACCAGCGCATCGACGTCGTCCTGCGTGCCGATCCGCACGGCCGCGAAGCCGTAATCGGTCACATCGAAATAGGTCAGCGGGTGCAGGATGCAGTCCGACGGCAGGCTGCACAGGCGATAGCTGGACAGATTGCTGGCATCCGACGCGTGGGTCACGGCACCGGTGGCCAGGATCAGGCGCCCGGCTTTCAGCATCGGGTCCAGAAGGGGCGCGCCGCTCTGCGGATCGCGGTAGAGCGCGCTTTGAAGATGTTCGACGGCCATGGTCTTGGTCCTTTCAGAACGGGATGGAAGCGGCCGCCACGCGGGCGGCCGTCACGATCACTCGACGCACTCGATGACTTCGACGCCGCCGTCTTCGACGCGCACGCAGTCGATGAAGGCACCGACATGGGCATAGGGCGTGTTCTTGGCGGAGGTGTCGTTCCACATCCGCCCTTCGACGTCCTGCCAGACCCCGGCGATGATGTTGCGCTTCGACCAGACGGGGCAGAGCCGCGCACCTGCGGTGTTGACGGGCAGGCGGTTCGTCACGATCCACTTGTAGCCCAGCAGCGGCGTCGGCTTGCCGTTCATGAGCTGGATCTGCTGAAACGCGTTCAGGGACGATCCGTCGCCATCGGCGATGTCCAACAGGTCGGTGACCTGCTTGGGGCTGATGGCGCAATACATTTCGTCATCATCGTCCTCGAGCCCGAATTCGCGCAGCGCCAGCTTTTCCTTCGACGTCTTCAGCTTGGCGAGCGTCAGACCGGCACCGCCAGCCGCGACGAAGTTGCCCGCGGGCAGCGCGACCTTGTTGGCACCGGGGCTCTTGCCATCCGCTGCCGCGCCCAGGATGCCCCCGCCGCTGACCTTGAAGGTCCCGTTCGGCTGCTTTTCGACGCCGAGGATCTTGTCGCCGATGCCGCGCTGCACCGCCACGGTGTGCGTGCGGACATAGACCGAGGTCGGGTCCATGGCGCGCTGCAGCTTTTCGGCCTTGTCGATGTACTGGCCGCTCTGCGTTTCGGTCGGGAACACCACCCAGCGGCGGCTGTTCTTGGGCACGTTCTCGATGTTGCGCCGGTCGCGCCCGTCGCTTTCCAGCGCATCGACGGCACCGACCAGGTCGGCGACGGAATGCGCCTCGCCCGAACAGGGCGCCTCGGTGACGGCTTCGCGCAGGGTGCGGCGCGTCTGCTGCGCCACCATCTGCACGTTCTGGGCATACATCAGCTGATGATGCGCCTCGGATTGGACTGCAATGGACATACGTCCCTCCTGCAAAATCTGACGATCGGTGTGAGATTTCGGAGGGGTTGCCGGTTGCCCGACCCGTCCTGGCTATATCGCGGCCTGCGCGGCAGTCTTTGCTGCTGTCATCCGGACCCGGTGAGGGGTTGCCCATCGCGGATACGAGAACCCGCGCGCGCGACCGAAGTCAAGAAAAAACGAAATGTGCCCCGGCGGCGGCGCGCACGGGGCACATGTCAACGATACCGCAAGTCATGGTATCAACCGGTAACGATGACCACATCGCAGGTCGTGTCGGTGCTGATTTCCTTGACCTGGAACGGCGGCATGTAGCCGACCGTCACCGGATCGAAGGTGATCCAGTCGCCCTCGGCGTTACCGACGGGCAGAACCTTCAGCAGCGTGCCATCGGCGATCGACGTGACCGCGACGGCCTTGGCCACCTCGGGCAGGTCCGGGCTGGCCGGGTTCCAGATCGTGCCGATGCGCCCGAATGTGGTCGGCTCGGCCGGGTGGCTGCGATAGCGATTGCGCATGCTGCCCTCCGCTCAGTCGTAGATGGCGACGACGGTCGCGGTGGTGCTGGGCCCGATCCGCAGCGCCTGCAGGGACGGCATGAAACCGACCGTGACCGGGTCATAGGTCACGTATGTGTCCTGTCCCGGCGGCATGATGTCGAGCCGCGTGCCGCCGCCCACGCCGGTGACCTGGACGGCCCGCGCCACTTCGGCGAGGTCCGCGTCGGCAGGCGTGACCGTGACGGCGCGGCGGCCGAACATCTGCACGTTGGCCAGGTTCTTGTACTTGTCGATGGGCATGTCAGTGCTCCGTGCTGGGGGTGGGGGTGAACAAGGATTTCAGCCACGCCCCGAAGGACCAGGCTGCGGGGGCGGCGCGTGGCGGTGTCGGGGGGTGCGCGATGTCGTGCAGGGCTGCGGCCTGCAATTCGATCAGGCGCGCGGTCCAGCCGTTGCGGTAGCGTGGCCAGATCGACAGGCGCGACAAGAACAGCTTGCGCCCCGCGATCAATCGTTCGACGGTCTTGATCGGGTCGGCCTTGGCCGCGGCGGCGTAACTGATCTGCCCCAGCCGGCCATCGTCGGCCACCTCGAGCACGCGCTGCAGGGCCATGATCGCGCGCCCCGCGCCGGAGTGCACCGCGAAGTCGAACACCGCCCGATCGATGCCGACGGGCAGCCGCCCGATGCCGGGCTGCGTCCAGTACCAGGCGCGGTAAATCTCCATCGCCTCGTCCTGCGACAGGGCCAGCACGTCGTCGGGCGTCACGGACCCGCCGCGCCATTGGGCCAGCGTGCCGATGGTGATCCCCATGTTCGTGGCCCCGCCCGGGTCCTTCGGGTCGTTCACGAACCTGCCCTCGTGCTTCAGCAGCAGCGGCACCAGGGCGGCGAAGCGGTCATTCATGTGTGTGCTCCTTGTCGGGTTGGTCGGGTATGCCGGATTCCGCGGCAGTCACGTCCTCGTAGTGAGCGACGTGAATGACCCGCTCCGGTGTCGCGTCGCAGCACGCGCCGGGGCCCTTGACCATGCCCCGGATCGACAACTTGAGGGTCGGAGGGATGTCGAAGAACGCCCGAAGCGCATCGAGGATCTCCAGTTCGGAGAACTCGGTAATGACCACGGTCTGGGTTGTTCGGAAAGTACGGGGCATGATCAGACCGGTGGTGTTGCACTGTTTGTGACAAGGCCGGCCGCAGTGCGCCACAGGTCCCAGACAACACCTGTCGTGTCGCCGTCGTCGAGGAACACATCGTGCACCAGGCGATAGTGCGCTATCCTGCGCGCCCCGCGATTTCCGAAGCCGCTGCCGCGCGATCCCATGCCGGTATCCCCGCTCAGCAGTGAACCCGAGTGCGATCCTGTGATGACCTGATGATACACCTCGGTCCCGTCTACGAAGACCTTCAGGTCGCCGCCGGTTGTCGCGGTAAGCCGGACGGTTGCCGTGAGCCGGACGCGCTCGCCGTTCTGGAAGAACGACGGAAACAACAGCAGGTCGCCGCCGGGCAGAAGATCCGTGCCCGCGCTGTCCTTTACCCGTAACAACAGCCGATCCTGGGTGCCGTATCCGACTTCGAAGCCGCCATCCCCGCGTTCGAACAATGTCCCCGATCCCTGTTCGAGTTCGTCGATGATCAAGTCGGCATCGAACGTCATTGCGCTGGCCGCGGGCACGTCGGCGGCGTCGATGATGTCGCCGGACGTACCATCACCGGGTGCATACCGGGTGGCTGGCGCCAGCGTGCTGAGATGAACCGTTCGCCCGCGCAGGTTGCGGTAGGGCGCCAGCGATCCCGCAATCGGCCTCGGCACGACCGGCAGACTGAGCGCGGTGCAGTCGATGTCGTCCTGCGCCGTCCAGGCACCCGCGTTGCCGCCGCCGCCCAGGGACAGTTTGTCATCGCCGTCCAGGATGATGTGGGATGGCATCGTGATGACGACATTGCCAGACCCGTCGATACTGGTGCGGTGGCTGATGGCCGAGCCGTTGAGTTGCAGTCCAGTGACCACTCCGCGCGTCGGGGACCCGGACAACGCTGGATCTCCGACGATCTCGCGCGGCGTTGTCAGCGCCCCCTCGGTCGAATTGAACGTGATCGTGCTGCCCGTCCAGGTCACGTTGTCGATCTCGGGTATCGATGGTGCCGGTTCGTAGCCGAAAAGGGCGCCAAGCGTCCGGGCGCTGAGAGCTGCCAGGCGATTGATGCCGGCATCGCCCGCCACAGGGTGGATCAGGTCGGCGGGGTCGAGCTTGTAGCTGAACATCGGCAGACCCCAAATGCCGTCAACACATTCGTCGGCAAGCGCGTCACCGAACGCATCGATGGACCGGCGCAGCTTGTCGGTAGTGTCATTGAGCGCCAGAGATCCTTGGCGCAGCGCCTTCCCGTTGCCGGGGGCTGTTCCGCCGGTTTCTTCCTGGTGGTCGATGAAGACGAACTTCGAGACCGTCTTGTCCGGGTACAGCTCTCGCAGGTGGTGCTTGATGGCGCGGTCACTACCGGCGGCGTTGATCGTGTAACTGCCCCCGGCGATGGCGCTTGCGACCGACGTGCCGTCCAGTGTCCTGCCGGTGTAGAACGGCGCCAGGAACTTTGCCCCGTCATCGGACAAACCTGTAATGCCATGCCACCAGGCCGAAGGAATGTGTCCTGGCAGCGCGCCGTCCGTCTTGAACGCATTGGCAACAGTCTCTTCCGCCGACCACGGACGGTTCGGATCGTCCTCTGCAAGCTGGATCTGGCTGGTGGCGCCCTTCTGATGGTTGGCGATCACCAGGAACTTGCCGGGGTATGCCGTCAGGTATTCCCGGGCGAAGTTCGAAAGGCCAACCGAGCCGGGGCTTGCATTCGTGATCGTGCGGCGTGTCCCGCTTCCGAGGTATATTTGCACTGCGCCGCTGGTCGGAATGTCAGGATCGGGATCGTCTGCGCCGGTCGTGATGTAGGTGCCGAGCAATCCATCCGACTGAACAAAGTTGGCGATACCTCTGCCGATGGCAGACTTTTTCGTCATGCGATCCGGTGTGACCGTACTTGCCGCAACCCGCGCCTCGAAATATCCCCACGCGCCATCGTTCTCTGCGGTCGGATCGAAGGCACCGCTCCACGACGTGCCCGACGCGGTGGCCACGGGTTGCCAATCGTGAATGGGCGTGCCGTCGCTTTCGACCATGCGGGCTTCGATGACAAGGCCATCCGCCTCAGCATCGCATGTTCCAGTCAGCGGCACCGTCTGCTGCACGTCGAAAATGTTCTCGTCGCGCGTGAAATCGGTGATGATCGCGGCGAGCGTATTCCCACCCGCTGCGGGTGCGGTCACGCCAGCGGTCACGGTCGAAATGGCTATCGCGATACGCATGTCAGCCTCCCGCCGCGATCTTGGTCAGGCGTTCGATCGTGGCGTTCAGCCGGTCGATCTCGGCACGGTTGCCGCTCTGGACGGCCTTGAAATAAGCGCCCTCGGGCGAGCGCATGCTGGCCAGTTCCGCGCGCGCCTCGGCGGGTGTCGTGCCCATGGTCTGCGCACCGGCACCGGCCCCCAGCATCGTGTCGTCGCCCAGCATCTCGCCCAGAGCCGCGAACATCTTGATGGCGTTGGCGTTGCCGGTTTTCTCGCTGAGCGCGCCGGACAGGTCCTGCAGCGCGTTCTGGTCCAGCCCCGCCTTGGTGGCGATGACCTGCGCCGCCTGCCGCGCCTGGGCGAGCTTGGCCGGGGTTTCGCGGCCCCAATCGTTCTGCAGTGCGGTCATCATCTCCGCGTTGGCGGCGGCCAGTTGCGTGTCCGCGTCCGCGACCAGCTTCCCGACATGCTCGGCATAGAGCCCCACGAACCTGTTCAGCGCCGCCGGCGGCACGCCCGTCTCGAACGCGATCTGCTTGGCTTGCGCCTCGAGGTCCTTGTCGAGCGAGATGTCCTTTGGCAGACCCTTCAGTGCCTCGGACGTGTCATACCCGTCGGCGTTCTCGGGCAGCCCGAAGACCTTCGCGTTCTCACGCATCCATTCGGACACGTCTTGCCCGTCCTTGGGCCGGGTCATGAGCTGGTCGGCCGACACGCCCAGCCGCTGTTCGGCATGGCGGTGCATGTCCGTCAGCCGGGCGATGGCCTCGGTCGGGTCCTCCACGGTCAGGCCCTTGGCAGTCAGGTGCTGACGCTGGGTGTCGGACAGCTTTTCGCCCTCCCACCACTTGGCGGCGGGCGGATCGCCGACGGACGGGTCAGCCGGGGGCGGCGTGCCAGTGCCCGGATCGGCAGGCGGATCGCCCGCGCCGCCGCCTGCGCCGGGATCGGCAGTGTTGCGGAAGGGCGCGAAGCGGGCAAGGTCAGTCAGCGACATCGTTGGTCTCCATCATCTGGGACAGTTCGAAATAGGAAATCTGCATGAGCGACAGCAGCTCGACGGCCATGTCGCGGCGCCCGGCCTCGTAGGCCAGGCGCACGGGGTCGATCGGGTCGGGCGCGGGCACGCCGTTTTCGATCCGCTGGGGCTGCATGGCCAGCACGCCCCCCAGCCGGATCACGTCGGCGGGCAGGCGCGGATCCTTGCGCGCGATGTCCGACCAGCGCCGCGCGACCTGGGCGGCCGCGCGATCCTGCCCGCGAAACGCGAAGCGCAGGATGCCGAGGCGATCCCAGACAGCGGTCATGTCCGCTCCCAGTCGATCGATGCGACGGGTTCGGACGTGATCCACCCGGCGGCCAGGCCGACGACCGGCGGCAGCGCGACCATGGCGATCTGGTAGATGCCCTGCGCGATGACTTGCGCATTGCCGACATCGAAGCCCAGCAGCAGCTGGGTCAGAAACAGGACGGCCAGCTGGTCGGTCGATGCCACGGCCACGCCGCTGGCCACCGTCGCCGCCGTCGCGGCCTTCAGCTTGCGGGCCATCCGCGCGAACTTGATCTTCTCCGTCATGTCATTCCTCGTATTTTTGGGAATCGCTGCGCGGCTGCTTGCCGTTGTGACCACCCAGCCGGTCCAGCAGGGCGGTGATCCTTTCGTTGGTGGTGTCGACCTTCCCGTGCAGGACGCGCACGTCCTGTCGCAGGTCCGCGATCTGTTCGGCCTGGTACTGGGTGGTCAGCTGGTTTCGGAACACGGTGCGGAACACCCAAACGATGCCGCCCACGGCTGCGCCGATCGCGTACATGGTTCCATAGCTGGACAACTGGTCGCGCCACCACGTCATGCGTCACCGCCTTGGGGCAGGGCCTGCGCCGCGTCGCGCATCATGCCGACGCCGCGTTCGGCCATGTCCATCTGCTGGGCCTGCGCCTCGCGTTCGGCGCGCGCCTTGGCGATCTGGTCCGCCTCCTCCCGCGACATCAGGAACCCGGCGGGAACGCCGCGCGCTTCGGCCAGCGCCTCGATGTACCCGTCCGCGTCGATCCGGTCCAACAGGCGCGGCTTGGCCTGCGCCAGCGGCGCGATGTCGGCCACGATGCGGACCATCGACGCGGCTTCGCTGGACTTCTGGGCGGCGGCGGCGGCGGACTGGTAATCGACCTGCAGCCCCACGTCGCGCGGCACGTCCGGCGGCGGCGGCAACTGCCCTTCGCGCCACAGGATGGCGAAGCGGCGGGCAATTTTCTTGGCCAGGTATTCCTTCTGCAGCCGCCCCATGTGCGGCGCCCACAACCGCTGCCGCTGCGCCTGGATTTCCATCACCTCGAGCTCGTTCAGCCCGGTGCGGCCCGCCAGGCTGAGAAGCGTCCAGTGGAACGCGTCCTTGATCTCCTCGATCTTCTGGCGCTTTTCCTCGATCGTCAGGCCGATGTTGGCGTGCTGGTCCAGCGACCGGATCATCGGCTCGCCGCGCGTGTTCACACCGCCATAGATGATCTCGCCGGGCCGGATGCGCCCGTGCAGCGGCCAGATATCGCGGTCCGGGGCCAGTTTCGTGGGGTCGGCGGCGTTCTGCGCCGCGCGGATTGTCGCCTCGTCCATGCGGTGGACGGTGCGGGCACTGGGCAGCGCGATGAAGCCTGGTCCGGTGCCATAGGTCTGGCCGCTTTCCACGTCCCAGCGCGGGGCGTAGAACGGCATGTCGTCATACCCGCTTTCGCGCACCAGCGTGGCGTTGATCTCGCACACGTACCGCGACAGCCAGTCCTTGCCGCGCGCGCCCAGCTTTCCGGGCAGCCAGCTATCGTTCGGCGTGACGTGCTGGTAGAACGTGATCTTGTCGGTGCTGCCCTTCTCGGCCATGTCGTGCAGCCGCTTGGGCAACTCGCCCTTGCCGTCGAACATGCGCACCGCCGCCCGCGGGGTCAGGTGGAACTTGCGCACCACCTCCACGACGCTGCCATGCGCATCGATGTCCCAGACTACCTCCGCCAGCGACAGGGTCACGTCGAGGATCTGGCGCTTGCCCGGCTGCGCCTCGTCGTACTGGGCGCTGTTCCCGAACGCGGCGATGTCGGAATAGAGCTGCAGGGACGCGTCGTAGAACCCCGACACGGCGGGCCGGAAACTGGCCAGCACGCGCGACGCCGTGCCGTGCAGCCATTCGCGCATGGGCTGCCAGTCGTTCACGTCCGGGTCGGTGGTCTTGAGCCCCATCCAGCGGTTCGCCGGATTGGTGATCGTGCCGTAAAGCTCCCCCGCGAAGGTTGACTGCGCCAGGATCGGCGCGCTGGACAGCGGCTTTTCGTGCACCCGCTGGGTGTGGTCCGACAGCGAAAACCCGCCGCGCTGGGGCCGGATCAGGCGGGCGATGTCTTCCCAGTCCTGTTCGAAGCGCGCGCGCTCGGTCTTCAACTCGCCCCAGCGCCGGATGGCTTCCTCGGCGCGGGGGTCCTTTTCCATCACGGCCATCAGGCGGCACTCCCCAGCGTGGTGTTGCCCCCGGCGGGGATGCCGGTCGGGCCGGTCAGCACGTTGGCCGCGGCCCCGGCGCGGCGGCGACGCAGGGCGGCTTCGGCGCTGGCGGCGCGGCTCGCCTCGGCACCGTCGGTGCTGGCGATGATCGGGGCGACCGGATTGGGAATGGCACCCATCTTGGGCATCTTGGGGGCGAGAGGTCCGACACACATTTCAGGTCTCCTTCAGGTCGGGGGCGGGCTGGGGGTCGGGTTGATCCGGGGTCCAGGCGAACTGGCGAAAGACATGGGCAGCGCCCCGCCCGCCGAAGCCGGGCATGTCGGCCTCGTGCGCGAAGCCGAGATACGTCAGGAACCGCGATGCGGTCGGGTGGGCGGCAAGGCAGCGCGCCTCGATCCGCCCGATGCCCTGCTGCTGGGCCACCACGGGCATGCGGTCGCGGATCAGGACCGCCGCCTGGGCGATGGGGCGTGCAAAGAGGTCGTGATTGCAGGACAGGAACGCCGCCCCGCCCACGCCGGCCTGCCCGGTATTGGCGATGCCCACCACGGCGAAGGGCAACCAGCGAAGGGGTTGCCGCACATGCAGCACCCATGCGAGCGGGTTGGCCGCATGCACCGCGTGCCAGTCCGCAAACAGCGACAGGTAATGCGTCCGCCCGCCGCGCACGGCCCCGGCCTCGAACAGGTCCCAGCGGTCCAGCCGCTCGAACACGGACAGCGCCGCCGGGGCGTCGTAGGGGCGGACGTCGATCATGCGACTTGCCCCACATGCCGGGACACGTAGGCGTTCAAGGCATCACGGACGGCTTCTGCATGGGCGCGATCAGGACAAACACAGATTGCGCCGGGAAAGACGCCGACCGATCTGCCGTAACGCGTTGATGGGCGCGCCACCTCCCAATCGTCATCGTCGTCGTCCTGTCCTGGCCACTCGGGTCGAATTTCAAACGGCCCTTCGCCCTCGGTCCGGTCGGGTTCGTTCTTGAGGCATTCGTGCTTCATCACACACCCTCCCGGATCAGCCTGCGCCGCGCGGCGTTGGACCAGTTGACCAGCGCCATGCGGTCGCCGCTGGTGGCATTGGCGGTGATGCCAAGGCCCCGCGCGCGTGTGACGTTGCCGCGTTGCGTGACGGTCAGCCCGAACCGGTCGGTCAGCACGCGCAGCAGCGCATCACGGTCGCCATCGATCTGCTGATCGATCAGCGCCGCCGCGTCCCGCCAGTCGTCGTGTCGTTTGCTCATCTTCAGCCTCCGTAGGGGTTCAATGCTGCCGGGTGGCGGCGTTCATCGTGTCGATGGTGCGCTGGTGAAACCGCTCGATCTCGGCCACCCACGAGGACATGAACTCCATGTCGCCGTCCGTGACGTCGTCGCCTTCGTCTGCACCTGCGTTCATCAGCGCCCAGATTTCGGCGGCACCTGCGAAGAAGCAGGTACGCATGCACGCGACCTGGTCGGCCGGCGCGCCGGGATAGACGCTGCGCTGGAAGACCTTGAACGCCTCGTCGATCAGCTTGCCCTTCCGGGCAAGCCGCCGAACTTCGGCACGGACCATCTTGTCTGTGCTGGGCATGGCGATCAGGCCTCCACCACGGCCCAGTCGTCGGCCAGCATGTCGGTCTGACTGGCCAGCCATCCGATCACCAATGTGCCGTCGGCCGCGCGCATGTCGATGTGCGCCCCAAGCCTGATCATCTCGTTGGGCTCTTCAGCAGCCACATGGGCAGCAGCATGAACAGGCTTTGCATACTCCGTAGCGAATTCGCTGCCCGGAGTAAGGGCGATCCACATCCCCTTGCCATTCCAGCCCGCGCGGGCCACGCGCTTGCCCGTCTTCAGTGCTTCAAGTGCTTGTCCGAAATTCATCGTTTAGCCTCCGTAGGGGTTCAGGACGTCATGTCCCGCCGACAGACCGCGCGGCGCGCCGGGCATGGCCGGGCGGTCAGGATGGCCCATGCCGGGCCGGGATCGGGTTGTCTGGGGGCTCAGCCCGTCGCCGCGATGTTCGGACAACAGCAGGTACTGCAGCGCGTCCATCGGGTTCGCCTCGGGCAGGCTTTTGTCGGGCACCTTGCGCTTGCCGCCCGATGCGTCGGGGGCATCGGACCAGACATAGCGGGCCTCGAACCCCCGGATCAGGAACTTGCAGGATGGGTCGATCAGCAGGCCCGGCCGTCCGCCGTCCAGGTATTCCAACGGCGCGCGCACGGCCTCTAGGCGCGGCTGGATGCGGTTGGTGCCGATCCGCTGGGGGCGCACGGTGAACCCGGCTTCCTTGCCCACGATGCGGTTCCATGTGTCGTTTTCGTCCGCCGCCTGGCTCGCGCCGTGTTCACCCGCCATGTCGCCCCAGCCGCCTTCGATCCGCACTCCGGCGAAACGCGGCTGCGACAGCAGGTCGGCCAGCCGCGCGCCGAACACGCGCGCCATCAGCCGTTCGTCGGCGAAGAACAGCTCGGCCAGGATGTGCCAGTGGAACGGGGGCAGGAACTGGCCGATCACGGCCGCGCCCTTGAAGCCCTGGTCCAACCCCAGCCGCAACGGCGCGCTGCGGTCAACGCCGATCGTCTTGTCCGCGACGTGGATGCGGCGGTTGAACTCCCGCCGGAACACCGGCTCGCCCGCGCGCAGGTAAGTCGGCTTGTTGTAGACCAGCCGGTCGATCATGTCGCCGCGCCCGGCCAGCCGCATGGCGGCGATCTGGCGCGGGTAATAGGTCGGGCTCAGGTTCTGCAGGTTCTCGCAGCCGTCCTCGCCGTAGCCCGGCTGGTTGTAGAACGCGATCTCGATGGGCCGCGTGCCTTCGGGCAGGCCGGAGGACAGCATCTGCGCCATCCGGCGGCTTTCCTCCCGGTCGTAGAACACCTTGTAGACCCAGTTGTCCTCGTCCGGCGCGTTGAAGTCGCAGTCGATGACGCCATAGGATCGCAGCTCTGGCGGGTAGCCTTCGAAGTGCTGGCGCGCGGGCCAGCGGTCGATCCGGCCGATCCCCACGGTCAGGATCTCCACCACCATCGTGTCCGCTTCGTTCAGGTCGATGTCGGTGGCCTGCATGCCGCGCATGGACGCGATGGGATCGTCGCCAAAGGCCATGAACTCGGCGGTGAACTCGATCGGGCCGTGCGCGTCCTCGAAGTGGATCACATGGGTCACCGGGTCGCCGCGTCCGCCCGACCAGGTGCCCAGCGACTTGGGGAAAGTCTCCAGGTAGCTGGGGATCGTGGTGGACCAGAGCTGCCGGTAAGTCTCCCGGATGTAGACGCACTTGTAGCGGCGCACGCCGTCGATCACCGACCGGGGCATCTCCATCGCGCGGCGCAGCTTGCGCTTGTTCTTGGTGGTGGTCTTGCCCGACCCGACGGGCCCGCAGATGCCGATCACGTCGGCGTTCGACCAGTAATAGGCCTCGGCGATCGGGCCGGGAAATGTCGGGGCTGCAAGATCCAGCTTGTCGCCCGCGTCGGGCAGGTCTAGCGTGGCAATCGCGTCCATCGCCGCCAGCGCCTCTGGCGCGGTTTCCGGCCGGGCAGGGACGCTTCCCCCCAGACCCCGTTCGGGTGCAGCCCGGAGTGCCCCCCGACCCGATGCCGATGTGATCCGGTTCGCGCCGATCATGCGAAGCCCCCCGAAACCTTGAATGGGGTCGGAGCGGGGGGCATGTGATATCGCGACGGGGGGTGCCCCCCCCCGTGCTGGGCGGGTGTTATGTCAAATCCGACCCGCGCGCGATCTGCGGCGGAGCCTGCCACCAGGGCAGGGGCTGCGGCCTGATCCGCTGCACCGAAGGCGGAAGGCAATGGATTTCCCATCAACTGCCGAACCCCATTTTTCCCCATGTTTTCCAGCATCTTAGTCACTCCGTCCGACTGTCCGTGTCCGACGCATCGTCCGAAGCGCCGCTAACCTGTTGATTTTGCTTGTTCTTGCTGGGCAGCGGCGGCGGGGCCATCCGACTGCCGGGACGCGGCGTGACATCCCGCGCCGAACCGGACCGATCCGCAGCGCCAGACGGCTGCATGGGCACCACGAACGTCACATTCGGGTTCACGTTGACATCCGGGGTGGCCTTCGGCGCGCCATAGGGCAGCAGCGCCTCCGCCGCGCGCAGCTGGATCGTGTAGAGCTGCATGAAGACCTCGATCCGCTTGGTCTCGCTGGGCCGCTTCTGGGCGCGCAGCGGATCGTCGCCCGGATCGTAGGCCCAGTTCAGCACCCGCTCCGCCGCCTGCATGGCGGTCAGGACAGCATCCTCGTGGCTGGCAAGTCCCGCCATCTGCACCAGGACGTCCTCGGGCAGCCGGTAGCCGCGATGCTCCAGCCAGTCTCGCATCTGGCTCGACACGCGGCCTTTGCCGCGCTTGCCCGACCCGCTGTCGCCCGCGCCATCGCCGCGCGTCGCCACGGCACCGCCAGGGCGCGGCTCATCAGGCAGGAAGGTCAGCTGCTCGCCCGTCGCCCGCGCCCGATCGATCCGGGCCGCTGCATCCCGCGCCAACTGCTCGTATCCGTTCTGCGGACCAGCCATCAGAAACACCACCCTTTTGAGCGTTTCCAATGGTTCCAATGACTTGGCAGGTTGCTACGACACTTCGAGGCACATGTCGTGTCGTAGCGTCGTAGGGCTGTCGTAGCCTCTTTTTCTTTATTTTCAATAAGATATAAGAAAGTTACGACGCTACGACAGTACGACACACACAATCCCGCATATGCGCGCGCACGCGCACACACATGTGAGGCAAAACCGTGTCGTAGCGTCGTAGCGTCGTAGGCGGCGCGTAACCCTCTGACATTGCAGAGGTTTTGCCCTACGACAGCCCTACGACGCCTAATTCTTGAGCGTCGTAGCCCCGGACCCAGCCGCAAGGGAAGGCCCGCTTCGCGAATAATGGCACACCCACGGGTCGGGGTGAAGCCGTCAAAGCCGCCGGGGGCATGGATGCTGCCGTGATCGCGCATGTCAGGCGAAGCCGTCCTCTTCGTCGGGTGTGGGTGGTGTGGGGCCGTCTCGCTGTGCGCGGTCCATGGGGAACGTCAGAATGCCTGGGATCGCCTTGAGCGGGATGCGCATGCCGCGCGTTGCCACGCGGTTCAGGGTCATGTTCACCGGTTCCGCGTCGTCGATGCGGCGCACCGCCTGCGCCCAGACGCCATTCGCCCACAGCGACCCGTCGAACAGGTCCAGCAGCCCCTGCAGCGGCTTGTTGGCGATCGCCAGGCGCGCATCGACGTCGCGGCCATAGACCCGAAGACCGTACCGCGCCAGGTAGTCGTTGGCGGTGTTGCGGTCCGCGCTGTCGATGGTCTCCCGCGCGCCGGGCAGGTGCGCGGCCATGGCCACCCACTGCGCCACGGTGAACCGCTCGCCACGCCGCCAGACATCGATCTCCTGCGACATCAGGTGCACCAGCATGTCCTCGGCGTTGCTGCCGACCTCGGCCGCGTCCTCGGTCACGGCCAGCGACAGCTTGCTGGCCCAGCTTTCGAGGATCTCGGCCGAAGGCGCCGCGTCGTGCAGCGCCATGTCCGCCAGCGCCAGCACGGTCCCGAAATTGTCCGCGCCACGCCCCGACTGGCCTTCCAGGGCCAGGGCGGCGCGCCATGTCTCAAGCCTGACCTGGTACTCGGGCCAGCGGTCGATCAGGCGGCGCCGCAGCCCCGCCCCGATCGACCGCAATCGCCGCGCGTCCAGTGTCATCTTCGGCGCCGTCTTCGGCAGCCGGTCGAGATCCAGAAGGATCAGCCGCGACCGGTCCTGCGGCGGCATGGCCGGCACAAGGATCGAGCTGAACAGGAAACACGAATAGGCGTTGCTCTGGTGGCCCTTCTGGTCGGCACCGCCCCGGAAAATCTGCGCGCCCGACGATGCACGCCGCGCCAGCTCCACCACGTTCTTGGTCTTGCTGGGCTGCTCGGGGTTCGGCTCCAGCTCGTCGATCGCCACGGGCAAGCTCGAGAACCCGATGACGCTGCGAATACCCGCCTCGGTCGCGTCCGCTGCCTGCAGCAGGCCGGTTTCGCCGCCATGGACGTACAGCAGCAGCTTCTGGAACGTCGACTTGCCCGTCGCGGCATCGCCTGTCAGCCATCCGACCGGGCGCCAGTCCAGCGCACCACCCAGCATCTGGGCGCAGATCATGCCCAGGGCGAGCTGCGGATCGATGTCGGGCCTGCGCCAGTTCCAGGTCTCGATCAGCTCCAGCAGCTCGAGACCAGCCAGCGCCTGGCGGTCCTGTTCTGCCGGGCGGGGTGCGGGGTTGCACGCGGCATAGACCTTGCCACCGTGGATGCCGGGCGGCTTCCACGCGCCGCCGATCAGGACCTCGTCGCCCGCATGCACGATCAGGCTGCCGTCTTCGTCCGTCCAGCAGCCCGCTTCGCGCATCCGTCCCGTGGGGGACCAGATGCCGCGTTCCTCGCACGCGGTGATCATGGCCGTGGCCAGTGACAACTGGTCGAACCGGTTGGGGCGTGGCAGCCCTTCCTTGTCGTAGACGGGAAACCAGTGCGCCAGCAGGGCTGTACGCCCGCCGAACACGTGCAGCATCTTCTGCAGGGTGTGGTTGTCCACCCCGCGCAACTGCCCCCGCACGTCGAGGTAGAACGACACGTCGCCCGACATGCCCAACGCCTGGACGGGACAGTCCGGCCAGATTTCACCGGGCTGGCGGGTGCGCTTCTTGCCCTTTCCGCCGCCGCTGTCGCCCTTCGTGCCGTCGCCCTTCGGCTTCGCCACGGTCGGCGCGTTCTCCAGCTCGCTGCGCAGCGGGTGCACGTTGTCGTCGGGCGGGGTCATCGGGTGGCGCTGCCGACCGGCATTTCGTCCCATGTGCGCCCATCCAGACATCGCCCGGTCAGCTTCTTGACCGCGTGCACCATGTGGTCTGCGTCCTCGGGAAGATGGGCATGGGGGATCACGACCGATGCCGGTGCCCAGCCGCCCCACTGCTTGAAGAAGAACGCCACGCCCGCCGCATGGCACTGGTCGCGCAGGGACCGCGCCCAATCCGGGTGCATGGGGCGCGCGCCGGGGCCGCTTTCGCCGCCGACGATGATCCAGTCGAGGGTGCGAAAGCGGCCGTCGAGCGGTCGCATCAGGCCGGTTCCGCCGCTGCGCTCCATGCTGGTCAGGTCCACGGGCCCCAGCAGCGGTTCGGCCGACACGAACCGCACCGCGGCCGGGGTGGCCAGCAGGTCCGGGATGCGCGCGTCGGCGGTCGGCTGGTCCTCGATCGACGTGCCCAGCCAGACGTTGGGAAAGCCGTCGATGTGGGCTTCCCATGCGCGCGTCGATGCTGGCCAGCTATCCCATCCCAGCCGGTCGATCTCGGCTTCAGCAGCGGCCATGATGTGAGTGATCCGGTTTTCAGTCCGCCATGCGCGCATGCGCTCCGGCCGCTTCGTCAGCACCTGGAACGTGTGACGCGGGCACAACGACATGACCGCGAACACGCGGTCGATCCATTCATCCGGCACAGCCTCATGGAACAAATCGCCATGGGCGCAGACGAAAATCATCCGCGGCTTGGTCCAGCGCAGAGGCTGGTCAAGCCACTGTTCGTTCAGCCGGACCTTGCCGGTCCAGACATGCCGCCCGCCGGTCTCGCGCGTCAGCCCGGCCCGGCTGGGATGGTGGCGCAGGCGCGTGGCGGCAAGGCCCATCGCATAGCAGTTGGTGCAGCCCGCGCTGACCATGGTGCAGCCCGTGATCGGGTTCCATGTCGCGTCGGTCCATTCGATGTGACTGTCGTCGCTCACGCAACCCCCTTCGCCCGCGCCGCGCGCAGGGCGTCGTTCAGATCCTTGCCGCCCATGGTGTTCTTCCAGACGCGCACCTCGCGCCCGGCTGCCGCGTGCTGGTCCACGGCGCGGGCCAGCTCGGCCTGCGCCTGGTCGCCCTGGTCCTGGTCGGCCACCAGCGTGACGCGCGCCACGTTCGGGGGCAGCGGCACGCCCCCGAAATTCGACAGGCTGATCGCCGCGATCACCCGCGCATGGGGCATCAGCATCACGGCCGACAGCGCGTCCTCGATCCCTTCGGTGATGTACACGTGGGTGTCGGGCGGGCACTGGCTCAGCGGGGCGGGCTTGCCGCCGCGCGGACCGATCCCGCGCCACAGCATCACGGCACCGCCGGCATAGTTGCCCAGCACCTTGCGCGCCTTGGGCACCGGGGCCTTGTCCCAGCGCCCGTCCGGGCGCAGCGCCAGCCAGGTCCGGTGGCACGCGATGGCGCGTCCGTTCGCGCCGCAGACGATCGCCAGCATCGCGGGCCAGCTGCCCTCGATCACCTCGCCGGTGTCCGGGTCCATGTGGTAATACCTGCACGACCGGTGATAGCGCAGCGCGCGCGGCTGGCGCCCCAGCTCCGCCAGGTCGATCCCGCGCGTGTCCGCCAGGTACCGTTCCACCGGCGTGCCGCGCAGGCTGGCCTGTGCGGACAGCCACAGGGCGTGGGCGCGCTGCGCCTTGCGCTGCTGATCCTCGCGGGCCTTGGCCTGCGCCTCTTGGCGGCGCTTGCGCGCCTCGGCCGCGGCGCGTTCGTGGCGAACGCGGTCTTCGGGGCTGATCGTCGACAGGCCCAGGATGTTGCGCGCCTCGCGCAGGGCCTCGCGCGTGTCGCAGCCCAGGGAAAGCTGGATCAGGTCCAGCACGTCGCCGAACTGCCCGGTCGCGTGGTCGCGCCACTGCCCGGCGCGGGCGCCGCGGATGTGAACATAGAACGATCCGACCGACCGGTCGGCGCGGCCCGGGTTGAGCGTGAAATACCGCCCCTGGTGGTCGGTGAAGCTCCCCTCGGCCGGCGGCGCGAAGCGGTCGACCACGTGCTCGACCTGCGCCAGCAGCAGATCCTTGATCTGGTCCAGCGAATAGGTCTGCCGCTCGCTCACGCCGCCGCCTCCGCCTTCAGGGCGCACAGCAGATTGGTCTGCGCCTCGAAGCTCGGCTCGGGCAGCAGCGCGCGGAACCTGTCCCTGCACTCGTCGATGCTGCGGCCGATCTTCGTGGCGGTCACCGGCAGGGACACGCCAAGCGACAGGCTCTCGACCAGCGTCATGTCCTGGTCGGGCGTCCAGCCACATTCCGGGTCTCGAACGAAGGGCTTGACGGTCGGTACAGCCGTGGGGGCAGGCGGTGGGGCTTTCGGGCCGGGCGATACCGCGGGCTTCGGCTGGGCCTTGGGCGCGGCCATGACGGGCGCGGTCTTCGCGGCCGGGGCGGGGCCGCGCTTGTTCTTCGGGTTGCGCAACGCGCTGATGATCCCGCCCAACTGGCGCGGATCGCGGTTCAGGCGCTCGCCGATCTGTTTCCCGGTCGCGCCTCGGTCGAGCATGGTGCGCACGATGGCGCGTTCGTCCTCCGTCAGCGGCCCCTTGATATAGGCGGACGGGTGCTGCGGGCGCGATGCCGTCGCCGGAACGCCGGGGCCCGGATCAGGGTTCGGCGTCTTCTTCGGTGCAGGTTCAGGATCTGGCAGACCGACGATCGTGCACGCCAGCGGCACCTTTTCCACCAGCACGCCGCGATCCGTGCCCACGGTGATGTTGATCGCCACCGACGGCAGGTCGCCGTCGTGCGAGACATTGACCGGGAAGCCCATGCCGCGCAGCTCGGCCGCGAAGCCGTGCACGCGCCGGGCCGCGTCCAGCGCCGCCCCGAGGCGCGCGCACAGGTCCTGCAGCGACCCGCTCATGCCGCGTTCCCCGCGCGGGCGCGGCGCCGGTCATGGGCGCAGGCCGCGCGCCAGGTGAGGATCCCCGCCGCCGCCGCGCGGATGTGATGGGCGGCAAAGGCGCGGTCCTGCGGTGTCATCCTCGGCCAGTCCAGGATCGCGTCGCCAGCGGTGCAGACCGGGCCCAGGTGCCCGTGATCGCGGTCGCATTCGGGCAGCACGTCCGCGATGACGATCCGCATCGTCTCGATCAGCACGTTGTCCCACTCGGGCAGACGCGCCGCGACCGCACCCACGGCATTGATCAGCGCGGCTTCCTCGGTGCTCAGTCGTTCCCTAGCCATGGATGTCCCTCCGGTGGATGTCGACGGGATCGGGCTGCACGGCGCGCGCGACGGCCTCGTGCAGCTCCACCCCAAGCGTGCGCAGGTAGGCGGGGTCGTGGGCGTACAGCTCGTACCCGGTCGCGAAGGTGGTCACGGCGATGCGCACAGGCTGACCGCTGTCCAGCAACTCGCCCGCATCGTTCACCAGGTCCGCGACGTCATTGGCGGTCAGCTGGCCGCACTTGGCTTTCATGGCGACGCTCAGGGCGTTCATTCCGATGGCGATGACGGGATCGGGCATGGCCGCGCTCCGGTTGATGTGTCTGGCCGGAGCAGCGGGGAGGAACTCGCTGCCCCGGACACCGCCCGAGGGATTTCAGGCGGTGTTCATGCCGCCACCGCGGGCCTGTCGGCCCCCAGCAGCGCGTCGATCTCGGCCGCGGGTGCGCCCTCGATCAGGTGTCGGTGTTCCAGCGGGATGCCCCGCGCGCGGGCCTCGGCCAGCAGCGCGCGCATCACACGCGTGGACGGCAGGTCGCCCGCGTCGCGCCATTTGCTGGCGGCGTGCCAGGCATAACCGGATTTCCGATGGAGACCGGCGATGCTCGAAACCTCTTCCGAGGATCCGAACAGGCGGATCGTCACTTCAAATGGTGTGAGGTGGCTACTCATGCGCAAGATGTAGCGCCGGTCACAACCTTTGGTCAAGTAACAAAGTTAGAAAAGCTAAGCAGTAAGTTGGGTGGTAAGTGCCTACTTGGCACACATGGATGTGATGTGGTTCAAGAAGCAGCAGAAAAAGGCGGGCGTGACGACGGCGGACATAGCCAAAAGGCTGGGTCGTGATCGATCCGTTGTCTCTCACATTTACACGGGCCGGCAACGCATGTCGCTGGAATGGGCGAAGGCCTTTGCCGAAACCCTGGAAGTGCCACTTGACGAAGTGCTGAAACGCGCTGGCGCACTGGACGAACCGCGGGCGCGCGAGTTGCAGCCAGGTTTTTCCGACAGCGATGCAGCGGTCTGGCGCGGGCAGGAAACCGAGCGCCGCAAGGCGCAAAGCGTGACCGAGGCGCTTGGGCTCGATCGCCCCGGCATCGATATCTGGCAGGTCAAGAGCCTCGCCATGTCCCTGCAGGGCCTGCTGCCGGGCGACATGATGGCGGTGGACCAGCACGCGGCGGAACACGTCCGCGCGGGCGATACCGTGATCGCCCAGCGATACGACCACACGCTGGGCGTGGCCGTCACGCTGCTGCGTAGGTTCGAACCGCCCGTCCTGGTCGCCGCCAGCGTTGCGGCAGACGACCGGCGGGTGCACGTGGTGGACGGAAACAATATCGTCATAAGGGGCAAGATTGTTGCCAGTTGGAGGGAATAAAACCTTGAAGTTTCAATGTGATGGATATGAAGTTGGGCTGACCTTTTTTTTCAAAAGGCCATATGTCAAGAATATACAAAGCGGCACTAAGCGAACCATCCCTCGTCCTGTAATGGACAAGTACAATCAATGCATTGACTACATAATGCGCGTCGACCTTCGGCAATCAGAACGCGAATTTTCAGTAAATTATGTTACGTTGCGGATGGTCGACGCGGTTTTTCACCCGGATGAACTTGGTGCGGCGATGTTTTTGAGCCAGTCGGCTAAGCAGACGGTGGATGCCGCGCTCCATGCGATTTTGAGCGAAATGACTGCCGAGTTGAACGCTCAAATGGGGCCTGATGCTCTGATGCGCAGGATAAGTGATCGGCCTAAAGATTAGAAAAACTCACATTGTGACTTGACGGGTGGCAGGTAGCTACCCCACTTTGTGCGCATCGACGCACAACAGGGGTTGCACACGATGCCACACTCACACCGCCACGTCCGGCGCGCCTGCGGGACCGAGATCTCGGACCGCCAGCTCGCCCAGCTCGAACGCCTCGCCCACAACGCCGCCAACGGCGACGTCTCCGAAGCCGAAAGCGAATGGCTGCTTGCCAGCGCCGGCCCGCTGCTGAACGAACTGATCCAGCGCCGCCAGGTCGATGCCTTCATGGCCTCCATCATCCAGCAAGCCAACGTCATCCCCTTGCGCGGCGAGGTGTCGTGATGGCGATGAATGTGCGGGTCAGCGAATTCGACGTGGCCGACGCGATCCGCCGGGGCGACCTGTCGCTCGGGATCGTGCTGTCCGCGATCGCGCTGCATCCGCCCGAGGATTTGGCTGTCGCGATCGTCAACCCCGCGGCGGATTACGTGCGTCACCACGGCAACCCCGACGCGACCCGCGCCATGCTGCGCGACCTGCTCACCCAATCCGAACGCCCAACCCGCGCCGCGGGCTAGGGCCACGCCGGGGCTGCCCCGCGTCCTGCCAGACGCGCTCCATGGTCCCCGTCCCGTCGCCGGGCAGTGCGGCGGGACCCATTCAGGATCTTGTTCCATGCTTTCCGCCAACTTCATCACCGCGCATACCGTGGCGCAGCTGATCGGGCTGCCCAGCGGTGCCGCCTTCCTGCGCAACCGCGACCGGCTGGAGGAGGACCTGTCGTTTCCCCAGCCCATGCCCGTCGCCCGCCGCC
The DNA here is from genome assembly GCF_003254465.1 of Meridianimarinicoccus zhengii. Lineage (GTDB taxonomy): Bacteria > Pseudomonadota > Alphaproteobacteria > Rhodobacterales > Rhodobacteraceae > Meridianimarinicoccus > Meridianimarinicoccus zhengii. The sequence goes on along the minus strand of NZ_QDFI01000035.1, from coordinate 3,509 downwards.
CCATGGTCTGGCGCCGCGACGAGGTGCAGGCCTGGGCCGCGCGCCAGGGCAAGCCCCGCGACATCGATCCCGCCACGCTTGGCGGCAACGTGGTCGCCCTGCGGGCCCGCGCGTCATGAGCCGGGCAGGGGGCAACGTGCTGCCCTTCCGCACGGCCGAGGCGCAGACAGACCTGCACGGCCCGCTGGACGGGCCCGTGGCGCGCCACCTGGACCGGATGCACCGGGGCGAGGCGCGCCGCAGGTGGATGCGCCGCGCGGCGATGCTGTTCGCCTGGGGCGGCGTTCTGGTGGGCGGCATCCTGTTTGCCATCGTCCGGGGGATGAGGCTGTGATCGCGCGGCCGACAAGCGTGGAACGCGCCGCACGCGCCACCGTGCTGCTGCGGCACATGGAAAACCTGCCCGCGGTGCAGTGCGGCAATCCCGACGCCATGCAGGTCCGGGCGAAACGGATCGATCTGCTGATCGACCTGCTGAACGGCGTCGACAACCCGCCCGACGTGCAGCGCCGCGACGGCGTGACGGTGCTGCGCATGATGGGGCTGGGCGCCGCCAGCAAGGGCGGACTGGAACAGGCCCTGCGGAATTGGTGCCACAAGGCCCGCCGCGCGGCCGGTATTGAAAGGGCAGCATGATGCGCTCCGATCTGGTCGATCTCTCCGTCCACCTGCACCACGCCACGCTCAAGGCATGGCTGGTCAGCGACACGGGCGACAGCGAAGACGCGGTCCGGATCCCCCACAGCCAGGCGGAACTGGAACAGGACCCGGACGGGCGCAGTTACACGCTCACCTGCCCGGAATGGCTCGCCAAAGAGAAGGGCTTGGTATGACCGCTCGCCCGCCGATCCGCGACAGCATCCCCCGTCTGCGCCAGCGCCAGCGGCGCGACGGGTCCTGGCGCATCTGGTGGGAACCCGAAACACGCATCCGTCCGCTGGGCTTCACGCCGGTGGAGCTCGACGAAAAACGCCTGACCTGGTCGGCCAAGCGCGCGCGGGGTCTCAACACCGACGTCGCCGAGGCACGCAAGCGCGGGCGCCGCACGCCGGTGACCCGCGCCACGCGCACGGTCGCAGCCCTGATCGCCGATTACCGGGCGTCGCGCCAGTATCTCGACCGCGCCGCAGCCACGCGGCGGACCTATGACAGCCTGATGAACCGGATCGACGATCGCTGGGGCCCGCATCCCGTGGCGGTGCTGACCAAGGTGGACATGGATCGCTGGTACGACGATCTGCTGGGCGCGAACTCGGTCCGCAACGCAGAAGCCATCATCCGCATGGCCAGCACCCTGTTCGCCCACGCCGAACGCCGCGGCTGGCGCCCCGAGAATTCGAACCCCTGCGCGCGGCTGGGCCTGCGCGCGCCCACGGCACGCGACCGGGTGCTGTCCTGGGCGGAAACCGACCACCTGGTCGCCACGGCCGAGCGTATGGGCCTGCACGCCGTGTCGCTGGCCATCGACATCGCCCAGCTGCAGGGCCAGCGGCAGACAGACATCCTGTTGCTGACCCCGGATCAGATCACGCCGCGCACCGTGGCCGACCCCGTGACCGGTCAGCCGATGACCCGCTGGGTGCTCGAGCTGCGCCGCTCCAAGCGCGGCACGGTCGGTGCCATGGCCGTGCACCTCGATCTCCAGCCCCGGCTGGGCGCGCATCTCAAGCGGTTGCCTGCGGACGCGCCCCGCCTGCTGCTCGACGATCGCACCGGCCAGCCCTACGCGCGGCTTGCCCGCAACGGCGACGGCTGGGACATGACCCTGTTCAACAAACGCTTCGCCGCCGTGCGCACCGCGGCCGGCGCCGCGATGCCGTCGCTGGGCGACGTGCAGTTCCGCGACCTGCGACGGACCTTCGGCCAGCGCGCCCGCCTGGGCGGCGCCAGCCGCGACGATGCCGGCGACGTGCTGGGCAACTCGGCCGCGCGCGATTTCGCGCTCGGGCAGGTCTACATGGGCGCGCAGTTCTGGACAGCGACCCGCGCCATCGATGCCGTGCAACGGCCCGTGAAACCCGAGGAGAAGAAGGGATGACCCGCAATCTGTTGACCGCCAGCGCTCTGGCGCGCGCCTGGGACACGGCCCGCCCTGGCGTGCTGCTGGCCCTGATCTGCCTGGGGATAACGCTGTGACCGGCGTGACCCTGCAGGGATCGCACGGGGCCTGGGCGGTGTTCCGCGGCGATGCCCGGATCAGCCCGTTCTACCGCGACCAGGACGCCGCCGCCCGCCGCCAGCTCTCGATCGAACGCACACCCACCCGCACGGTCCGCCGCTGCCTGTGCTGCGGCCACCCCTTCGCATCGGAAGGCCGGGGGCATAGGATGTGCGACGGCTGCCGGGGGCAGTGGGACGGGGCGGTGTGATGGTGGGGCAGCTACGACAGACGGTGTCGGTACTACCGACACCCTGTCGCGTTGACAGGATGAAACCGCCGGGCAAGCCTTTCCAAAACCAGAGGGGATTGGAATATGCGATTTGGGTTCATCATCATCGGCGCTTTCATTTTTTTGTCCGCCTGTGCGACAGGTCAGGGCTTTGTGAACCTCATGAATTCTTACATGGGCGCGAGCGAGCAGGCCTTGGTGTACAGGTTTGGCGTTCCCAGCAACGTGTACACGGCACCGAACGGCGACCGGACAGTCAGCTTTGCAAGGTCTCGGACAACGACAGTCGGGGAAAGCGCGCCCACGTACACCTCAACCGATATTGGCGGCGTCCTCTACACCACCAGCCAAGGCGGATCGCCCGGTGTGACACACACCTACACCTGCACGCTGCATTTCACCTTGCGAGATGACCGGGTGATCGACTGGGGGTCGAGCGGAAACCACTGCGTCGCTTGACGGTCGGGTGATCTTCGGGCACGGTAGGCGTTGCACGGTAGAAAAGACCGTGCCGGGATTGGAACCCCGCATGGAATAGGACGCTGCCAGCCCGCGTCACATCGCGGGCTTTTTCTATGGTCGGGCGTTCGGGGCCGCGCAAGCGGGCCGTTCCTATTCGCGGTAGTTCCAACCCCGTGTCGTCCGGCCACCAGAGATTGGAACCTTCTGTGGTCGGCTCAACCTGAATAGGAGCTGGCACATGGGTGCAGAGTTAATTCCCTTCGATTTTGAAGAGCAGGCCGTGCGCGTCGTCGTGATCGACGGCGAACCGTGGTTCGTCGCCGCCGACGTGTGCAGGGTGCTAGAGCGTGTCGCCCCTGATCGGATTCTGGATTCCCATTTCGATCATCCCGTGATTCCCTGTTCTGGAGGCAGATATGGGGGTCAGGTATGGGTAAGCCGCATCCTGTTGAGTTACGTGAACGGGCGGTTTTGCTTGTTGAGCAAGGCAGCACGCACACCGAGGCGGCGCGGCGCCTGTGTGTTTCCATCAAGTTCGTCAATGACATGGTGCGGCTCAAGCGCGAGACTGGCGCGCTTGCGCCAAAGCCGCAGGGCAATCCGGGACGCGGCAAGCTGACCGATGTCAAAGACTGGGTGCGGCGCCGGATCGCGGCC
>NZ_QDFI01000034.1 GCF_003254465.1 Meridianimarinicoccus zhengii | reverse complement strand
GGCCACACGCGGCACGGCAAACGCGCCGCCCGGCCCGGGCGGGATGAGACGGGGCGCGCAGCGCCGGGGCGAAGACGGGCGGGAGCTTCCCATCCATGGGCGCGCGGGCAGCGTGCGGCGCGGGTGCAAGACCGCGAAGGGCGGAACCCCAGACGCGCCGCCACCGTGCGGCCCCGCGACGAAATGCACGCATCGGAATATATGGTAACTTGACCGCCATCGGGTGACACTGGTCCGGCATGACGGAGGAGGACCCCATGACACGACGCATCGCATGCGCCGCCGCACTGGCGGCCGGCCTGGCCGCAGTGGCGGGCATTGCCCCGGCCAGCGAGGACATTCCGGACAAGTACCCGCAATCCGCGCTCTACAACAAGCCGGTGGAGGTCATCCCCCATGTCTTCACCGCCATCGGCGCCACCGCACCGCCGACCTATGACAATGCCGGGCACAACAACAACCTGAGCTTCATCGTGACCGGCGACGGGGTGGTCGTCGTCAACGCGGGCGCGTCCGACACCCTGGCCGCCGCCCTGCACGACGAGATCCGCGCTGTGACCGACCAGCCCGTGCGGCTTGTCATCAACGAGAACGGCCAGGGCCACGCGATGCTCGGCAACGGCTACTGGGCCGACCAGGGGGTGGAGATCCTCGCCCATGCCGACGCGGCGCATGAATTCGAAGACCGCGGTGCACAGGGGCTTGAGGCCTTGCACAATTACGCGGGCGACCGGGCGGGACCGACCCGGGTCCAGTTGCCCGCGCGCACCTTCACCGACCGCGAGGTGATCGAGATGGGCGACATGCGCATCGAGGTGCTCCATCTCGGCCCCGCCCATTCGCCGGGCGACATCCAGGTTTGGCTGCCGGACCAGGGTCTGGTGATCGCGGGCGACATCGCCTTTCACGAACGCATGCCGCCCATTTTCGGCGATACCTGCACAAGCTGCTGGATCGAGACATGGGAGACCGCGTTCGAACCGCTTGGTGCCACCTACGTGATCCCCGGCCACGGGCACCCGACGAACATGGCGCAGGTGCGCCGCTACACCCACGATTACCTCGTCTACCTGCGCGAAAAGATCGCCGAGCATCTGGACAATGGCGGCACGCTGGCCGACGCCTATTACGTGGACCAGTCGCCCTATGCCCATCTGGATACGTTCGAAGAGCTGGCGACGAAGAACGCGGGCGTGGTCTATACGGAGATGGAGTTCGAATGACATGGCTGTGACACCCCCGGTCTGCGATTTTGGCTGGCCCGCGCCGGATTTCCGCCTGCCCGGCACCGACGGGCGGACATACACGCTGGCGGACGTGGCGGCGCCGCGTGGGACGCTCGTGATGTTCATCTGCAACCACTGCCCTTACGTGCTGGCGGTGCTGGACCGGATCACCCGGGATGCCCGCGACCTCGCCCCGCTGGGGATCGGCGTGGCGGCGATCTGTGCCAACGATGCCGACACCTATCCCGCCGACGGTTTCGACGGCATGGTGGCGATGGCGCGGGACCGCGCGTTTCCCTTCCCCTACCTGCACGATGCCGACCAGTCGGTGGCGCGGGCTTACGGCGCGGCCTGTACGCCGGATTTCTTCGGGTTCGACGCGCAGGGCGGGTTGCAGTATCGCGGGCGGCTCGATGCGTCGGGGCGGCAGCCGGGGCCGCCGGACGCGCCGCGCGAGCTGTTCGCCGCGATGAAGCAGGTGGCCGAGACCGGGCATGGCCCAAGGGAGCAGACCCCGTCCATGGGCTGCTCGATCAAGTGGAAAGCCGCATGACATCCATCGTCTTCGATCTCGACGGCACGCTGATCGACAGCGCGCCCGACCTGCACGCCGCCGCCATCAGGATGCTGGCCGAGGCCGACCTGCCCGAGATCACGTTCGACCAGACCCGCAGCTTCATCGGCAACGGCGTGCCGGTGCTGGTGCGGCGCATCATGACGGCGGCGGGGCTTCCGGAAGATCCTGATCGCCACGCAGAGATGGAGGCCGCCTTCCTGCGCCACTACAACGCGGCACCGGCGGACCTGACCGTGCTCTATCCCGGCGTGGAGGCGGCGCTGGACCGGCTGGAGGCCGCAGGCTGCGTGTTCGGGCTGTGCACCAACAAGCCCGAAGGCCCGACGCGAGACATCCTGCGCGCTTTCGGTCTTGCGGAGCGGATGCAGGTCGTGGTGGGCGGCGACACGCTGCCGGTCAAGAAGCCCGACCCCGCCCCGCTGCACCGCGCTTTCGCCGCAATGCCCGATGGTCCGCAGCTTTACGTAGGCGACAGCGAGGTGGACGCGGCCACCGCCCGCGCGGCGGGGATACGTTTCGCGCTGTTTTCCGGCGGCTACCGCAAGAGCCCAGTGGACGAGATGCTCCACGACCACCTGTTCGACCATTGGGGCGACTTGCCCGGCATGATCGGCTGACCTGACTGCGACACCGGGTCAGCATGGGGTTGGCGGCCGGGTCTGACCCGCCGCGCCGCCGCGCCATGGGCAGCGCCCCATCGTCCGCCTTGCCCGCGCCCGGCCCCGCCGCCATGGTGGGACCGGGACGGATGCGGAACGGGGGGCCCATGTCGCTGACGCTGCCACAGATCCGCATCATCGAAGCCATCTGCCGCACTGGCGCGGTGGGGGCAGCGGCACGCGATCTGGGCGTCAGCCAGCCCACCGTTTCGGCGCAGCTGCGCCAGATCGAGGACCGCTATCACCTGCGGCTGTTCCAGCGTGAAGGCCACCGGATGCTGCCCGGCCCCGTGGCATTGTCGCTCTTGCCGCGGATGCGCGCCGCGCTGGCGTTGGTGGGCGAGATGGAAACGATGCTCGACCGCACCAGTTCGCTCGATGCGGGCCGGCTGAGCATCGGCTATTCCACCCACCAGTTCGTCATGTCGCTGCTGTCGGCCTTCATCGCGCGCCATCCGGGGCTGCGGATCGAGGCGCGCTCGCAGGCGTCGGCGGACCTTCTGGACCTGCTGCGCCGGGGCGAGATCGAGGCGGCGTTCGTCACCCTGCCCGCCCCCGACCCGGACCTGACCGCGCTGGAACTGCGCCGCGACAGGATCGTGCTGATGATGCCCGTGGGCCACCCGCTGCTGGCGCGCGATGCGTTGGACTGGGCGGATGTCGCCACGGTCGGGCTGATCCGGCGCGAGGCGAGTTCCGGCACGCGCATCGTGTTCGACCGCGCAGCACAGGCATCGGGCCTGCCGATGCGGCACCTGCTGGACCTCGGGTCGTGGGAATCCCTGCGCGGCGCCGTGATCGAAGGCATCGGCTGCGGTATCGCCATGGACGGCGAGATCGACCCGGCCGACACCCAGATCAGCGCCCTGCCGATTCGCGATCCCGCGCTGGAGGTCGGCCATTTCCTCGTCTGTCTGCCCGAGATGCGCAATGTCGCGCCGGTCGCGGCCTTGTTCGCCCTGACGGCGCAGCATTTCCCGCAGGCGCGCCATGCCAAACAATAGGATTTGTCTATAGTTTGGGAATTTCATTGAATTGTCACAGGGTGTTTTCATGGTGAACGCAACTTTTTCAACGGAGCAAGCCATGACCCTTTCGATCCGTGCGCGCCTTCTTCTGGGCGTGACTTCAGGTTTCGCCGCAGGTGCCGCGCTGGCAGACTGCCCGCCCGTGACCGTGGCCGACATGCAGGGGCTAACCCCGGCCTTCCCGCAGCAGTTCGAGCTGGCCGAGTTCGAGGCCGCCGCGTCCTGCGATCTCGCCTTCGTGGAAAACCCGGACATCGCGGATCTGAACGCCCGCATCCTCGGCAATCCGGACCTGCCGCCGCTGGCCGACCGCCTGCCCGCCGAGCCGCTGGTCGTGGCCCCCTACGCGGCGATCGGCAGCTATGGCGGTGTCATCACCGGCGTGTCGCGCGGCACGGAATCGGGCACATCCGACATGCTGTCGTTCCGGCATGTGAACCTCGTGCGCTATGCGGACGACCTGAAGACCATCGTGCCGAACGTGGCAAAGTCCTGGTCCTGGAACGACGACTATACCCAGCTGACCTTCACCCTGCGCGCGGGGCACAAGTGGTCGGACGGTGCGCCCTTCACCGCCCATGACATCGCGTTCTGGTACAACGACATCCTGCTGAACCCGGCGGTGACCGAAAAGACCCCCGACCGCTGGCTGTTCGGCGGTGAACCCGCGGTGGTCGAGGCGGTGGATGACGTGACCGTGACCTTCACCTTCGCCAGCCCGCAGCCGAACCTGCTGAACCGCTGGGCGGTGGATTACGGCCAAACCTTCCAGCCGCGCCATTTCCTTGGCCGGTTCATGGACAAGTACAACGCGGACGCCGCGGCACTGCGCGCCGAGCACGGCTTTGCCAGCGAAGGCGAGGCGGTGAATTTCTACTACGGCAATTCCGACTGGAAGGACGTGCCGTCCGCGATGATGAAAGACGCGGAGAAGGCCGCCGCCATCGGCGCCAACGCGGTGCCGACGCTGGAAAGCCATATCGTCGTCGAGGAGAATACCGAGGGCCGCCGCCTGGTCGCCAACCCCTATTTCCACATGGTGGACACGGCGGGCCACCAGTTGCCCTATATCCCGGAAATCCGCGAGGATTACGTGCCCGAGCGCGAGGTCGTGAACCTGCGCATCCTCAACGGCGAGGTGGTGTTCAAGCAGCAGGCACTGGAACTGAACGACTTCCCGCTGCTGAAGGAAAACGAGGCGCGCGGCGGCTACACCGCGACGCTGGCGCCCACGCTGGGGGAAACGGTCTATTACGGCTTCAACCGCAACCACAAGGACCCGGTGCTGCGCACGATCTTCAACGACGTGCGCTTCAGCCAGGCGATGTCGCTGGGCATGGACCGCGAAGAGATCAAGGAGATCGTCTATCTCGGGCAAGGGCGGCCGTCACAATCGGTGCCCGCCGAACCCGCGACGGTGAACTTCGTGACCGTGGATCATGTCACCGCGTTCATCGACCATGACCCGGCGCGCGCGAACGCGCTTCTGGACGAGATGGGGCTGGAGCGCGGGTCCGATGGTGTGCGCCGCCGCCCGGACGGCGCGCCGCTGGTGGTGCGGATCGTCTTCGCCAGCCAGGGCTCGCCGGTGCAGCTGCACGAACTGACCCGCGACTACTGGTCGGATCTCGGCATTCAGGTGGACATCCGCGAGGTCACGTCGGACGAATACCGCTCCTCGGCCAACAGCAACGAGGTGGATGTGTTCATCTGGAAGAACGACGGCATCTCGGGGCCGTTCATCAGCCAGGACGCGACCATGCTGGTGCCGCCCTTCGGCGACTTCTTCAACCCCGGCGGCGGCTTCGACTGGGCGACCTGGGTGAACACGGAAGGCGCCGAAGGCACGGAGCCGCCCGCCGACATCCTGTCGCTGTGGGACCTGGCCGGCCAGTTCCTGACCCAGCCGCTGGGCAGCGCCGAAAGCGACCGGATCGGGGCGGAGATCGTCGATATCCACGTGGACAACCTGCTGAAGGTCGGCGTGATCGCGGACATCCCGTCGCCTTACGTCCATCGCAACGATCTGCAGAACCTCAAGCCGCTGACGGCCAAGACCTATGACTTCTACTGGACCTATCCCTACCGTCCGCAGCAGTGGTTCCTGGCCGAGAACTGATCCGACCTGCACCCCTGCCCCGCGGGGCGGGGGTGCCCCCCTGAGACCGGAGCCGCCCCATGGTCCGCTTCCTTGCAGAACGCTCTTTCGGGATGATCGTGACGCTGTTCATGGTGTCCGTCATGGTGTTCTTCATCATGGAACTGCCGCCGGGCGATTTCGCGGAACGCTATGCCTTCCGCAAGTTTTCCGGCACGGGCGTGACCATCACACCCGCCGATATCGCGGCGATCCGGGCGGAGCTTGGGCTCGACCAGCCCGCGGTCGTGCGGTATTTCGACTGGATATCCGGCATCGTGCTGCGCGGCGATTTCGGGCAGGCCTATGCCTTCGACACCTCCGTCAACAACGTGATCGGGCAGAAGGTCTGGCTGACGCTGGGGCTGCTGTTCGCCACGCTCATCATCACCTACCTGATTTCGGTGCCCATCGGCATCTATGCCGCCGTGCGCCGGGGCGGGGCGGCGGATTACGGGCTGACGCTGTTTTCCTATCTGGGCCTCGCGCTGCCGAATTTCCTGTTGGCGCTGGTGCTGCTTTACTTTGCGAACCTGTGGTTCGGCGCGTCCGTGGGCGGACTGTTCAGCGCGGAATATGCCGAGGCGCCCTGGTCCGCCGCCAAGCTGTGGGACCTGATGAAACACATGTGGCTGCCCGCGCTGGTGCTGGGCTGGTCGGCGATGGCCTATCAGATCCAGACCGTGCGCGCGACCATGTCCGACGAGATCGGCAAGCTGAACGTGACCGCCGCCCGCGCGCGCGGTGTGCCGGAAACGCGCCTGCTGCTGAAGTATCCCGCGCGGCTGGCGCTGAACCCGGTGGTGTCCACCATCGGTTTCGACGTGAACCGGATCTTTTCGGAGCTGCCCATCGTGGCGGCGGTGCTGGGGCTGACCGAACTGGGCGACCTGCTGCTGAAAAGCTTTCTCGATCTCGACATGAACGTCGCGGGCGCGATCCTGCTGATGCTGACCGTGGTGATCGTGGTGATGAATTTCGTGTCGGACCTGCTTCTGGCGTGGCTCGACCCGCGCATCCGGCTGGGGGGCTGAACCATGACCGTGATGGACCCGCAGACGCCGCTGGAGACCACGGCCGAACGCCGCGAACGCGAGAAACGCGAACGCTATTACGCGGCCTCGCAATGGACGCTGATCTGGTGGCGGTTCCGGCGGCACCGGGCGGCGATGGCGGGCGCGGCGATCCTGCTGACCATGGCGTTCCTGGGCCTCTTCGCCGAGTTCTTCGCGCCCTACGGACCGACCGAACGCAACCGCGACTATGTCAGCGGCCCGCCGCAGGTGCCGATGTTCTGCGACCAGAACGGCTGTTCGCTGCGCCCCTTCGTGCACGGCACCCGCACCGTGCGCGATCCCGTAACGCTGCGCGCCACCGCGGAGCCGGACCCGGAGACACGCCGCCATGTCGCGTTCTTCGTGCCGGGCGAACCGGCGATGCTGCTGGGGGCGATCCCCATCTCGACCCGGCTCTTCGGGCTGGAGGATGGCGCGCAACTGCACCTGTGGGGCACCGACACGCTGGGCCGCGACGTGTTCTCGCGCACGCTCTACGCCACGCGCACCTCGCTGTCGATCGGGGTGCTGGGGGTGCTGATCTCCTTCGTGCTGGCGCTCGTGATCGGGGGGGTCGCGGGGTATTTCGGCGGGCTGATCGACAGCGCCATCCAGCGCGTGACCGAGGTGGTGCGCGTCATCCCGATCATCCCGCTTTACATGGGTCTCGCGGCGGCGATGCCGAAGGAATGGTCCTCCACGCAGGTCTATTTCGCCATGACCCTGATCCTTGGCCTGTTCGGCTGGCCGACGCTGGCGCGGCGCATCCGCAGCCAGCTTCTGTCGATCCGGGGGGAGGATTACGTGCTGGCCGCACAACTGGCGGGCGCCCGGCCCGCGCGGATCATCGGCAGCCACATGCTGCCCAGCTTCACCAGCTTCATCATCGTCGATCTGGTGATCTCGTTCCCCTACATGATCCTGTCGGAAACTGCGCTGTCCTTCGTCGGGCTGGGGCTGCGCCCGCCCGCCGTGTCATGGGGCGTGATGCTGCAACAGGCGCAATCGGTGCAGGTGATCGAACAGGCGCCGTGGCTGTTCATCCCCGCCGGCTTCGTGGTGCTGGCGGTTCTGGCCTTCACCATCGTGGGCGACGGACTGCGCGACGCGGCCGACCCTTACGGACAGGCGGGGTAAGCGCGATGGGCCGGTTGCTGGAGGTCGAGAACCTGACCGTGTCGTTCCGCACCGACGAAGGGCTCATCACCCCGGTGCAGGGCGTCAGCTTCGGCGTCGATGCGGGGCGCACGCTGGGGATCGTCGGTGAAAGCGGGTCGGGCAAGTCGGTCAGCACAAAGGCGGTGATGCGGCTCCTGCCCGTCAGCGCGCGGATCGGGGACCAGAGCTGCATCGCCTTTACCGACCGCGACGGGGCGCGGATCGACGTTCACGCCCTGCGCCCCGGTGCGCGCGCGCTGCGGCGGCTGCGCGGCGGCGAGATCGGGATGATCTTCCAGGAACCCATGGCGAGCTTTTCGCCCGTCTACACCATCGGCAACCAGATCATGGAAACGATCCGGCTGCACAAGGGCCTGCGCGGGGCGGCGGCGCGCGACCTGGCGGTGGAGATGCTGACCAAGGTCGGCATCTCGAACCCCGCCGCGCGGGTGGACCAGTATCCGCACGAACTGTCGGGCGGCATGCGGCAGCGCGCGATGATCGCGCTGGCGCTGTCGGCAGGCCCGCGGCTTCTGATCGCGGACGAACCCACGACCGCGCTCGACGTGACGATCCAGGCACAGGTGCTGGACCTGATGGCGGGGCTGCAACGCGACCTCGGGATGGCGATGATCTTCATCACCCATGATCTGGGCGTGATCGCGCAGGTCGCCGATGAGGTGGCGGTGATGTACCTTGGGACCATCGTCGAGCAGGGGCCGGTGCGGCAGTTGCTGAAAACCCCCGCGCATCCCTACACGCAGGGCTTGATCGCGGCGATCCCGCGGCTTGACCGGATCGACAACCGCCTGACACCCGTGCCCGGCGAAATCCCAAGCCCCTCCGCCCGGCCATCGGGCTGCCCGTTCCGCAGCCGCTGCGCGCAGGCGATCCTAGGGGTCTGCGACCGCACGCCACCCCCGCTGACGCGGCTGGGCGGCGGGCAGTCCGTGCGCTGCCACCTGCACGACCGCGCGAGGGCCGTGGCATGACCGACACCCTGATCGAAGTGGAGAACCTCGAAGTTGCGTTCGAGATCGGGCGCAAAGGGCTTTTCTCGGGCAAGCGACGGCAGTTGCGCGCGGTCGATGGCGTGAGTTTCGACATAAGGCGCGGCGAAACCGTGGGGCTGGTCGGCGAAAGCGGGTCGGGCAAGACCACCGTGGGCCGCGCGATCCTGCGCGCCATCGAGCCGACGGGGGGCCGGGTTCTCTATCACGGTGCGGCGGGCGATCTGGACCTGACTCATGCGGACCGCGCCGAATTGTCCAAGGTGCGCGGCAAGCTGCAGATGGTGTTCCGCGAAGGGGGGCTGGACCTTGCCAGCCTTGGCGGCACCGCCTTGCGCGCGTTCCGCCCGCGCATGAGCCTCGTGTTTCAGGACCCCTATTCCAGCCTGAACCCGCGCATGACCGTGCGCGACATCATCGCCGAACCGTTGGTCGCCGCCGGGCTGATGCGTGACCGGGCCGAGATCGACGCCCGCGTGCGCGACATCGCCGCGCGGTGCAAGCTGAACCTCGAACATCTGCGCCGCTTTCCGCACGCGTTCTCCGGCGGGCAGCGCCAGCGCATATGTATCGCCCGCGCGCTGGTGGCCCGACCCGATTTCGTGGTGTGCGACGAAAGCGTGTCGGCGCTCGACGTGTCGATCCAGGCCGAGATCATCAACCTGCTGAAGGACCTGCAGGACGAGATGGGCGTGTCCTTCCTGTTCATCGCCCATGACCTGTCGGTGGTGGCCCAGATCAGCCACCGGGTCGCAGTGATGTATGTGGGCAAGTTCGTGGAATACGCCCCCACGCGCGAATTGTTCTTCCGCCCGCGCCACCCCTACACCCATGCGCTTCTGTCAGCGGTACCGCTGGCCGACCCCGATGCGGTCTTCGCCCCCGACCGGCTGGAGGGCGAGATCCCGAACCCCGCCGACGCTCCGCCCGGCTGCCGGTTTCACACCCGCTGCCCCTTCGCCACCGACCGGTGCAGCGCCGAGGAACCCCGCTGGCGCGAGATCGCACCCGGCCATCACGTCGCCTGCCACCACGCCGAAACCTTCGACTTCGGACGCGCCGAAGCACCCGCCGACCTCCATATTCCGGAACCTGCGCAATGACCCTCACCATCGAGCCGCCGCGTATGGGCGAACCCTGGCTGCTGACGCCCGGGCCGCTCAGCACCTCTTACGCCGTGAAGGCCGCCATGCTGCGCGACTGGGGCAGTTGGGACGGCGACTTCCGCGCCATGACCGCCACCCTGCGCACGCGGCTGGTGGCGATGCTGGACGACGGGGGCGGCGACTATACCTGCGTGCCGCTGCAAGGGTCCGGCACCTATTGCGTGGAGGCGATGCTGGGCACGCTGGTCCCGCGCGACGGGCGCGCGCTCGTGCTGGCGAACGGCGCCTACGGGCAACGCGCAGCGCGCATCCTGCGCCAGATGGGCCGGGCGGCGGAGGTGATCGACAAGGGCGATTACCTACCGCCGCGCGGGACCGAGGTCGCGGCAGCCCTCGCCGCCGATCCGTCCATCACCCATGTCGTTGCGATCCATTGCGAAACCTCCAGCGGTATCCTCAATCCGCTGGCCGAGATCGCCGCGGCAACGCAGGCGGCAGGGCGGCGGCTCCTTATCGACAGCATGTCGGCCTTCGGTGCCGTGCCGGTGATGCCGTCCGAGATCGCGTTCGACGCAGTGGTTTCGTCGGCCAACAAATGCATCGAAGGGGTCCCGGGGTTCGGTTTCCTGCTGGCGCGGCGGGACGTGCTGGATGGCGCGGCGCGCAACGCGACCTCGCTCAGCCTCAACGCCCATGCGCAATGGGCCGAGATGGAGCGGTCCGGCCAGTGGCGGTTCACCCCGCCGACTCATGCGGTCGCAGCTTTCCTGCAGGCGCTGGACGAGCACGCGGCGGAGGGCGGGGTCGCGGCGCGCGGCGCGCGCTATGCCGCGAACCGCGACCGGCTGGTGGCGGGGATGCGGGGGCTGGGTTTCGAGACCTTGCTGGCCGACGACTGGCTGTCGCCGATCATCACGACCTTCTTCTGCCCGGCCGACCCGGCCTTCAGCTTCGCAGATTTCTACGACCGGATGAAGGCGCGGGGGTTCATCCTCTATCCCGGCAAGCTGACCGTGGCCGACAGTTTCCGGGTGGGCACCATCGGGCGGTTCGACACGGGCGTGATGGATGCCGTCGTGACGGCGGTGGCCGAGGTGCTGAGGGATATGGGGGTGCGCAGCGCGGCACCGTCTGACAGGGACATGCAGGAACGCGCGCGCTTTCTGGCAGAGGTGGCATGATGCAGCGGTTCAAGGCGGTGGTGTTCGACTGGGCGGGCACCATGATCGATTTCGGGTCCTTCGCGCCCATGGGGGTCTTCGTCGAAGCCTTCGCGCGCTTCGACGTCACGGCGAGCGTGGCACAGGCCCGCGCCCCCATGGGCCTGCCGAAATGGGACCATATCCGCACCATGCTGAACGATCCCGACATCGCCGCACAGTGGCAGGCCGCCCATGGCGCGGCCCCGACCGATGCCGATGCCGACACGATCTACAAGGTGTTCGTGCCCATGAACGAAGAGGTCGTCGCGCGCTACGCCGACCTGGTGCCGCAAGGCGCGGAAACCGTGGCGGCGCTGCGGGCGCGCGGGCTGAAGATCGGGTCCACCACGGGCTATGTCCGGTCGATCATGGAACGGGTCCTGCCGCGCGCCGCCGAACAGGGCTACGCGCCCGACAACCTCGTCTGTGCCGACGACCTGTCCGAAGGCCGTCCCGGCCCGCTGGGGATGTATCAGTGCTTCATTGACCTGCGTGTCTATCCGCCCGCCGCGGTGGTGAAGGTGGACGACACCGAACCCGGCATTGCCGAAGGCGTCGCCGCGGGCTGCCTGACCGTGGGCGTGGCGTTGTCGGGCAATTTCGTGGGGCTGACACCTAAGGAACTGGCCGCGAAATCCGAAGCCGAGGTCGCAGACCTGCGCTCCTTGGCGGCAGACCGTCTGCACGCGGCGGGGGCCGATCACGTCATCGACACGGTGGCGGACCTGCCCGCCCTCTTGGACCGCCTCGACGGTGACGCCTGACCGCCTGAACATCCTGTTCGTCACGCTCGACCAGTTGCGCGCCGACGTGGTCGCCGGGCGTCTGGCGGGCATCGCGGCGACCCCGACGCTCGACCGGCTTGCCGCCGAAGGCGTGCGGTTCGACCAGTGCTTCACCGCGACGGTGCCGTGCGGCCCGTCGCGCGCCAGCCTGCTGACCGGGCTTTACGCCTTCAATCACCGGTCCATCCGCAACGGCACGCCGCTTGCGCGCCACCACGCCACCGTGGCGACCGAATGGCGCAAGCTGGGGCGCGAGCCGCTGCTGTTCGGCTATAACGACGTCGCGGCGGACCCGACTGGGCGCGATCTGGCCGACCCGGATTTCGCCAGCTACGAGATGCCCGCGGCGGGCTTCCGCGAACTGCTGGAGATGCGGTTCGAATCACCACTGGCCTGGATCGGATACTTGCGCAGCAAGGGCTACGACATGCCAAGTCCCCTGCCCGACCGCTGGTTCGACCTGTATCGCCCGATCCCGCCCGCGGGCCGCACCGCGCGCCCAGACGACCCGCTGGCGATCCGGGCGGAAGACAGCGAGACCGCGTTCCTGACCGACCGCGTGATCGATGCGCTGGAGGCCCGGCGCGATACGGTCTGGACGGCCCATGTCACCTATATCCGCCCGCACCCGCCGCTGTCGGCCCCGGACCCGTGGAACCGCCACGTGGCGCCCGGCGCCGTGCCTGCGCCGGTGGCGGCGGGTGGCCCCGACCACCCGTTCCGCCGCGCTTGGTTTTCCGCCCCCGCACAGGCGGGGCTTTGGCACCGGTTCGACGGCGACTGCGCGGACATGGATGCGGCGACGGCACAGACCCTGCGGGCGGTCTATCTGGGTCTGGTGGCCGAGGTCGATTTTCACCTCGGGCGTCTGTTCGACTGGCTCGATGCCGCGGGGATCGCGGACCGGACCGCGGTGATCGTGATGGCCGACCATGGCGAGATGCTGGGCGACATGGGCTATTGGGGCAAGGACAACGTGGCAGTGGCTGCACACCATGTGCCGCTGCTGATCCGGATGCCCGGCCTGCCGGGCGGCACCGTGCGGGATGCGTTCGTGTCGTCGGTCGATATCGCGCCGACGCTGATCGACATGGCGGGCGGCACGCCGCCACCGGCGATGGACGGCGCGTCGCTGCTGCCGCTGCTGCACGGGGACACGCCCCCGGACTGGCGCGACGCGGTGCTGTCGGAAATCGACCTGGCCGAGCCGCACGCGCCGACCCGGTTCCAGACCGCACTTGGGCTCGACGAACACCGCGCCAATGCGGCGGTGCTGCGCGACAGGGACTGGACGCTGGTGCATTTCAACGGCGGCCTGCCGCCCATGCTGTTCGACCGGCGCGCGGACCCGGACGAGGCGCGCAACCTTGCAGGTGACCCGGCACTCGCCCCCCGCGTGGCCGACATGCGCGCGCGGATGCTCGATCTGCGCATGACCCGTGCGGACAGGCGGCTGACGGCATGGCATATCGGTTGACCGCGGGCAGCAGCAGAGCGACCGCAAGGGCTGTCCCGGCAGATGGCAGCGCCGACCACCCCCGGACGGGCGAGGATCGCCCCCGCCCGTCACGATCTGTTCGGATTGGTCCCGGTTCCCGGCACCACATGCCCCCCACGTCCCCGGCGCCGCAAATGTGGGGGCAAGTAACGGACGCCGGGGCGTGACGCTCATCGCGCCACACCCCGTATCTAGCAGTGCAAACCTTTACGGATCAGGGGGATCGGTCGGAAATCTCGGGCGCTTTCGACACGGGTTTTCCGCGAATTCGTATCCCCCCGGTGGGGTTCACACATATCCCGGTTTCACCAGCCCCGTCAGATGCGCCAGGTTCTTCAGCCCGATCTTCACATGGGCCATGGGGCGCGCAGCTACCAGCTTCTTGTTCATGTATGCCTCGAAGGTCAGGCGCTGCACGTCGATGTCATGGCACAGCGACACGAAGCGTTCGCGCCGGTCGTCGCTACGGTAGTAAGCGTTCTGCATCGAGGCCAGCACCCGGAACACGGTCTTGTGCTCCTTCATGAACAGTTGCCGCGCCAGTTTCAGCCGCGCCACGTTGCCTGTCGCCAGCACGGCCATGCAGGCCGAGGCGGCGACACGCCCGCCGATCATGGCGTAGTAGATCCCCTCGCCCGAGGACGGCGCCACGACGCCCGCCGCGTCGCCCGCAAGCACCACGTCGCGCCCGTTGTCCCAGCGGTCCAGCGGCTTGAGCGGGATGGGCGCGCCCTCGCGCCGGATGGTCGTGCGGCCCTCCAGCCCCGAAGCGACGCGGAGGGCGGCCGTGGCAGCCTTCAGGTCCACGCCGTCCACCGCGGTGCCCATGCCGACGCTCGCCTGCCCGCCATGGGGGAAGACCCAGCCATAGAAATCGGGCGAGATCGCGCCGTCATAGATCACGTCGCAGCGCGCGGGGTCATAGGCGCCCACGGCGCCCGGTGCCTCGATGATCTCGTGATACGCAAGGACATAGGGGATCTTCGAGCCGCCCGGCAGTTCCGCCGCCGCCACCCGCGACCGCGCGCCATCCGCGCCGATCACCAGTTTCGTGGGCAGGCCGCGTTCGTCGCCGCTGGCCTTGTCGCGATAGATCACCCGCGTGCCCGCATCGTCCCGTTCGACCCGCAGAAAGGTGCCGATCCGCATGTCAGCCCCCGCCGCTGTCGCGCGGTCGCGCAGGAAGGCGTCGAAATGTTCGCGGTCCACCATGCCGACGAAGCCGTTCTCGATGGGGATGTCCACCGCGCGGCCCGTGGGCGAGATCATGCGCGCCGTGGTGATCTTTGCCACGAGCTGCTCGTCCGGGATGTCGAAATCCGCGATCAGCCGGGGCGGGATCGCGCCACCGCAGGGCTTGATACGGCCCTGGCGGTCCAGCAGCGCCACGCGCGCGCCGGAGCGAACCAGATCCTCGGCCGCGGTGGCACCGGACGGCCCCCCGCCCACGACGACGACATCATACATGGTCATTCTCCAGCAATGGCCTGAGCGGCAATGGATGTGGGGCCGTGGGCGATCACCCGAAGGGCCATGGCGGCGGCGGCAAGAAACAGCGCCGCCTCGAACAGGAAAACCGTGCCGAAGGCGGCCGGGTCGGGCAGGAACAGGCGCATGAGGTCCACGCCCGCCGCCCCCGCAAGGCCACCGAACCCCGCGGCGATCGCCTGCGCGGCGCCCCACAGCCCCATGCGCGTGCCTTCGCGCGCGCCGCGGCCCTGCCCGGCCAGCGCCATCATCGACCCGATGGCCGCGACGGCGAAGACACCGTTGAAGAAGCCCAGCCCGATCACCACGGCCATCAGCGGGACCACCGGTCCCGCCTGCCCCAGTGCGGCCACCAGCGCCAGCGCCGTGGCGGAGCCGAGACACCCGGCGGTGACCCAGCCCCGCAGGCTGCCGATCTTCAGCCCCGTGGCGGCGATGCCGACGCAGAGCATGCCGAGGAACACGCCCCCGTTCTGCGCGCCCGACAGCGAGGTGGACTGCCCCGGCGTGAACCCGAAGACGAGACCCGCGTAAGGTTCCAGGATCAGTTCCTGCATGAAATACGCGGTCATCGACAGGAAGACGAAGATGGTGAAGGCGCGCGCGCGCGGCTCGCCCCAGATCTCGCACAGCCCGTCGCGGAAGGGCATCGGGTCACGTTCGGGCGCAGTCGCGGTCAACCCGGCTTCGATTCGCCAAGTGGCCAGCAAACTCAGCACCATCGCACTGGCGGCGACGGCGGCCACGATGGTCATCAGCCGCGCGGGGCCGTAGGGATCGAGCAGCGCGCCCACGAAGCCCGCGGTCAGCGCGATGCCCGCGATCATCATCAGCCAGGTGATCGTTGCCGCCGCCGCCCGACGGCGCGGCGCGGTGGCGGTCGCCAGCAACGCCAGCAGCGACGTGCCCGACGCGCCGACCCCCACACCGATCAGAGCATAGGCCGCGATGGACAGCACGAGCCCCGGCAGGAAACTGTGCTCCAGCCACACCACGCCAAGCGCGGCGAGCACCGCCCCCGCCGCCAGCAGCGCCATCCCGCGCAGGATCCAGCGGGTCCGGTGCCCGCCCGTATCCGACAGGAAACCCCAGCGCGGGCGGCTGATCTGGATGCCGTAATGCAGCGCCACGAGGAAACCGGGCAGCAGCGCAGGCAGCGCCAGTTCGACCACCATCAGACGGTTGAGCGTCGAGGTGCACAGCACAACGACAGCCCCCAGCGCCATCTGCACCAGCCCCAGCCGGACGATCCCGGCCCAACCCAGCGTTCCCGGCACGGTCATGGCATTCCACCGAGGCTGCGCACCGCGAAAGCGGAAATCATCATGCCGCTGATATAGAGAACGACCCCGGTGCCGTTGTACCACGGCGCCTTGCCGCGCGGGTCGCGCAGCAGCACCCGCATCGCGGCGACCTGTGCCGTTAGCACCAGCGCGACCCCTGCCGCATGATAGGGCCGATCCCAGAACAGAAGTGCTGCGACCACCACAACCTGCGGCACCGCCATCACCCACGCGGCCAGCCGCGCGGCGCGTTCCGGCCCCAGCACCACGGGCAGGGAGTTCACACCGGTCTGCCGGTCGCCCTCCAATGCCTTGAAGTCATTGAGTGTCATGATCCCATGCGCGCCGATGGAATAGAGAGCGGCCAGCACCACCACGGGCAGCGCGGGCGCACCCGCCGACAGCACGGCGGCGCCCGTGAACCATGGCAGCCCTTCGTAGCACAGGCCTACAAGCCCGGGGCCCCACCAGCCCGACCGTTTCAGCCGCACAGGTTCGGCGGAATAGGCCCAGGCGGCGATGACGCCGACGACGGTCGCCCCGAAGCCCCAGGGCCCGAAGGTCCAGCCGACCAGCAGCGACAGCACCGACATGATCAACGCGATCCAGAGCCCCCAGCGCCCCGGCACGCGGCCCGACGGGATCGGGCGTTCGGGTTCGTTGATGGCGTCCACATGGCGGTCGCACCAGTCGTTGGCCGCCTGGCTCATGCCGCAGACCAGCGGCCCGGCGAGAACAAGCCCCAGCAGCACCAGCCCTGGCGCGCTTGTCGGCGCCACGCCGGACGACACGACACCGCAGAGATAGGCCCACATGGGCGGAAACCACGTGATGGGGCGGATCATCACCAGCACCGCCAGCGGGTCTGGCCAGCGGCGGGGCGCATGGGTCGGGGTGTGCAGGTCCGTGGCGCTCATGCTGTCAAGCTAGACTGACAGACCGAGTCGACACAAGAAAAAGTAACGCCAGACTGACAGACAGACTGTCACGTCACGCTGACAGTCAGTCGTCCTCGCCCTTTTTCAGGAAATCGTATTTACGCAGCTTCACATACAGGCTCTGGCGCGAAAGTCCCAGCATCTCGGCGGCGGCGACGCGGTTGTTGTTGGTCAACTTGATCGCCGTCTCGATGCACAGTTTCTCGATCACATCGCTGGTTTCGGCCACGATCTCCTTGAGCGAGGCCGACCCCACGAGTTCGAGGATATTCGCCTGCGACGCGCCGCCGCCCTGCGCGGGTGGCAGGCGCATCGTTTCGGCCCGGCTTGCATCGCGGAAAACGAACCCGATGAGCGGCGGCCCGTCGCCGGTGCGCAGCCGCGTCGCCGACAATTCCACCGGCACGCGCGATCCGAAATCGCTGACGAGTTCGGTGGCATACATCCGCACCTCCCCCAGACGCTGCACGTTCTCGAGGATCACGCCAAGATCGACCTGCCCGCGCGCAAGGAACTCACCCAGCGTGCGGGATTTCACCGACGGCAGCGCGCCGGCGTCGACCATGGACAGGAACCGTTCGTTGGCATCGCGGATGACGCCCTTCGTATCGGTGAACAGGATACCCTCGATGGCCGCGGCGAACAGCGCGTCCGGCAGGGCCGCCGGGATGTCCGCCGCAGTTGGCGCATTCTGCGGTGCCAGCCGACAGATCGCGACCCGGTCTCCGCCCACGCGGAACACGTTGGGCACCAGCACCAGCGGGCGCCCGGTGCGCGCCGTCGTCAGCAGGATGGGTTCGGCACGCTCGGACATGGCCGCGTTGACCAGCCGCGCCTCCATCTCGGTGCGCCGCGTCTCGGCGAATTGCGACGCGAAGACGGTGCCGATCAGGTCCTTGCGTGCACCGCCGAACAGGTCGGCGGCATGGTCGTTGGCATCGGTCACGCGCCCGTCGCTGAGGGAAACAAGGGCGATCGCATCGGTGACGGTAGCCAGCAGCAGCCGATAGCGGCTGTCGAATTCGCGCTGCGCCTCGTATCCCCGCTCAAGCGCGATCTGCGCCTGCACGAGCTGGCGCTGTGTTTCCGCCACCGGGCGCAGGTCGCGCCCCATCATCAGAAGCGCCCCATCCGTCCCAACCGGCTGGAGCACGTAGCGGATCGGGAACTCCCAGACCGCATTGTCGCGATGATTGATCTCGATCGGGCGCGACGGCGGGCCGCCCTGCGCCAGCCGGTCGCGGGAGGATTCGAACTTCGGGATGGATTCGGGCGTCAGGAAATCGGTGATCGGGCGCCCGACCCAGTGATCGAGCTTGCCAAAATCGGAACTGGCGGGGTTCACGCGCAGACCGAGGATACGGCCCGCCGCATCCAGCATCAGCGTGATGTCCGACGCCGCCGCGACCAGGTCCACCAGAAGATGAGGGTCCGACGCCGCGATGTCCCCCCATGACGGCATGCCCGATTGCGGCGTTCCCGAGGCACCGGCCGCTGTCATGGGGCGCGTCACGCCCGAGCCGAAAGGCTGGGAGCCGATTTTCGCTTTCTGCAAGACAAAGCCCTGTCAAGACAGTTGGTTACCGCTGCTATATCGGGCCGGGCCGCGTCAGGGTCAAGCAAGTCCACGACGATTCCGCCCAGTACGACGGGCGGCACATCGATCATGCGGGCGCGCAGCGCATGGACCATCCGCGCCACCTGGTCCAGAACCTGCGGCCGCGATGCCGACACGAGGACAAGATCGAAGCCCACCTGCTCGGTGATATCGGCCACGGCGTCCGGCGCGATATCGAGCACGGCATGGGCCGCGGCCCCGCGGCGGCGCAATTGCACCGACACGAGCTTCCAGCCCAGCGTGTGCTGATCGCCCTCGAAGCTCACCAGAAGGACGTTGGGCGCCCCGGGATGGGCCGACCGAATGGAGTCGTTGGGATGCGCCAGCCGCCCCAGCAGCGATTGCAACCGTCCGGCAGCGACGGTCACGCGCGCGAAGCTGAGCCGGTCATCGACCCAGTCGCAGCCCAGGCGGCGCGCCACCGCTGGGACATAGGCATCGGCGATGTCATCGGCGTGCACACCGGCATCGAGCATCCCACGCAGCACGTGGGCCGTATCGAAGTCATGGGCGAGCGCCGCATCGAAGAATTCCGTCACGATCCGCGGGCATGTGCGCGCCACGCTGCGCGCGGGCGCCGCGCGTTCCTTGTCGCGAAGCTTGCGCAGAACCTCCTGGACCAGGACAGGCGTCGGATCGGACAAACGGGTGTCAGGGCGCTCGATCATGCTGTCCGGCGGCATCCGATGCCTCCTTGCGGGTGGGTCGCGCACGATCTGGCAAGCGCGCAAACCGGCTGAAGAAAGTGTCCTCCAAAGGGGACAGAATGTCAAAGACAATGGACATTTCGCGGGCCGAAACGCGGTGTCGAAATATTTGTCATTTAGTAGCAGCACTTTAAAAGAAATCCGCCGCGATGCGTGACGTCTGGCGAACCGACGATGTCCGGACAAAGCTGTAAGTTATAGTTGACACATTCCCGAGCCGGCTCCAATGTTCATGACAAGCCCGGACGTGGAGTCGCCCTTGCCTGCCACCGCAAACAACAAGACCGCCAGATCGCCGCTCTATGACGCGGACCAACGCGCGCGCCGGGACGGCACGGTCTGGACCCTGATCCAGGGCATCCTCGCCCCGGTTCAGTTTCTCGTGTTTCTCGTGTCGCTGGCGCTTGTGCTCCGGTTTCTCGCCACCGGCGCGGGCTACGACATCGCCACGGCGTCGATCCTCGTGAAGACCGGCTTTCTCTACCTCATCATGGTGACCGGTGCGATCTGGGAAAAAGTCGTTTTCGGCCAGTATCTTTTCGCCCCGGCCTTCTTCTGGGAAGACGTCTTCAGCTTCGGCGTGATCGCGCTGCACACCGCTTATGTCTGGGCGCTGCTGACGGGCGCGCTGCCGCCCGTGCCGCTGATGCTGCTCGCGCTCGCAGCCTATGCGGCCTATGTCGTCAACGCGGCGCAATTCCTGCTGAAGCTGCGCGCAGCACGGCTCGATGCAGGAGCCGTGGCATGACCGATTATGCACCCATTCCCGCCGCCAAGGGCTGCCGCGACACGCCCGTCCTGCGCGAGCGCGGCCAGCACGAGGTCTTCTGCGGCCTGACCGGAATCATCTGGCTGCACCGCAAGATGCAGGATGCCTTCTTCCTCGTGGTGGGCTCGCGCACCTGCGCGCACCTGCTGCAAAGCGCCGCGGGGGTGATGATCTTCGCCGAGCCGCGCTTCGGCACCGCGATCCTCGAAGAGGGCGATCTGGCCGGCATGGCCGACGCGCAGGACGAGATCGACCGGGAGGTCGCGCGCCTGCTGTCGCGCCGCCCCGACATCCGGCAGCTTTTTCTCGTGGGGTCCTGCCCGTCCGAGGTCATCAAGCTGGACCTCGCCCGCGCCGCCGAACGGCTGAGCGGCCAGTTCGCGCCCCATGTGCGTGTCCTGAGCTATTCCGGCTCGGGCATCGAGACGACATTCACGCAAGGCGAGGACGCCTGCCTTGCCGCCATGGTGCCCGTGCTGCCCGAGACGGAGGCACGCGAGCTGGTCATGGTCGGCGCGCTGCCCGATGTCGTCGAACAGCAGGCACTGGGGCTTCTGGGCGCGATGGGCATCGGCCCCGTACGGGTGCTGCCCAGCCCGCGCGCGGCGGACTATTTCGGGCTCGGCCCGAACACGGTCTTCGCGCTGACCCAGCCTTTCCTTGGCGACACGCATGCCGCGCTGGTCCGCCGCGGCGCGCGCCACATCCCCGCACCCTTCCCGCTGGGCGAGGAAGGCACGACCGGCTGGCTTGCCGCAATCGCGCGCGAATTCGGCGTGGATGCCGCGCTGTTCGACGCCGTCACGGCCGCCCCCCGCGACCGGGCCCGCCGGGCCGTGGCGCAGGCCGCCGAACCGCTAGCGGGCAAGTCGGTGTTCTTCATGCCCGACAGCCAGCTGGAACTGCCCCTCGCCCGGTTCCTCGCGCGCGAATGCGCCATGACCCCGATCGAGATCGGCACGCCCTTCCTGCACCGCGAGTTGATGGCACCCGAGCTGGATCTGCTGCCTGCGGGTCCGCGCCTTGCCGAAGGGCAGGACGTGGAAAAGCAGCTCGACCGCGTGCGCGGCGACCGCCCCGACCTGACGGTGTGCGGGCTCGGCCTCGCCAATCCGCTGGAATCCGAGGGGCTGACCACGAAATGGGCGATCGAACTGGTGTTCACGCCCGTGCATTTCTACGAACAGGCGGGCGACCTTGCCGGGCTCTTCGCGCGTCCGTTGCGCCGCCGCGCGGCCCTGCGGCTCGATACGGCCCAGCCCCCAGCGGCATTGGCGGAGGCGCGGCGATGAAACTGTCGGTCTGGACCTACGAAGGCCCGCCCCATGTGGGCGCGATGCGCGTCGCCACCGGGATGACCGGGCTGCATTACGTGCTGCACGCACCGCAGGGCGATACCTATGCCGACCTGCTGTTCACCATGATCGAACGGCGCGACCACCGCCCGCCCGTGACCTACACCACCTTCCAGGCGCGCGATCTTGGCGCGGACACGGCGGACCTGTTCACCGCCGCCGCCAAGGCCGCCTATGCGCGGTTCAAGCCGCAGGCGATGATCGTGGGCGCCTCCTGCACGGCGGAGCTGATCCAGGACGATCCCGGCGGGCTTGCCGCGGCGATGGACATTCCCGTGCCCGTCATTCCGCTGGAACTGCCGTCCTACCAGCGCAAGGAAAACTTCGGCGCGGACGAGACGTTCTTCCAGATCACCCGCGCGCTGGCCCGGCCCTGCGACCGCACCGCGCGGCCATCGGTCAACCTGATCGGGCCGACGGCGCTGGGGTTCCGGCACCGCGACGACATCACCGAACTGACGGGCCTCTTGATGGACATGGGCGTCGCCGTGAACGTGTGCGCCCCGATGGGCGCCTGCCCCGCCGATATCACCCGGCTCGGTGCGGCCCATGCCAACGTGCTGATGTATCCCGAAACGGGCGAGGCCGCCTGCCGCTGGATGGAGCGCGAGCTTGGCCAGCCCTTCACCAAGACAGTGCCCATCGGCGTCGGCGCGACCCGCGATTTCGTTGCCGAACTGGCCGGGCTGCTGGGCATGCCCGCGCATCTCGATGAATCCCGCCTGCGCCTGCCCTGGTATTCGCGCAGCGTCGACAGCACCTACCTGACCGGCAAGCGGGTCTTCATCTTCGGTGACGGCACCCATGTCGCCGCCGCCGCCCGCATCGCACGCGACGAAATGGGGTTCGATGTCGCGGGTGTGGGCTGCTACAACCGTGAAATGGCCCGTCCGATCCGCGCGCTGGCGAAGGATTACGGGGTCGAAGCGCTGATCAGCGACGATTACCTGGAAGTCGAGGAACGGATCGAATCGCTCGCGCCCGAGATGATCCTCGGCACCCAGATGGAACGCCATATCGGCAAGCGGCTGGGCATCCCCTGCGCCGTGATTTCGGCACCCGTGCACGTGCAGGACTTCCCCGCGCGCTATTCGCCGCAGATGGGGATCGAGGGCGCGAACGTCATCTTCGACACCTGGGTGCATCCGCTGGTGATGGGGCTGGAAGAACACCTGCTGCACATGTTCCGCGAGGATTTCGAGTTCCACGACGCTGCCGGGGCCAGCCATCACGGCGGCAAGGCGGTGGCGCGCAGCGCCGAAGGCGATGCGGCGGCTGACGGGGGCTCGATGCCCCCCGAGGCCGCGCCTGCTGCCGAAGGTCCGGACACCGGCACCGACGTGCTGGTCTGGCTCGCCGAGGCCGAGCGCGAGTTGAAGAAGATCCCCTTCTTCGTGCGCGGCAAGGCGCGGCGGAACACGGAAAGCTTCGCGGCCCAGAAGGGTCTGCGCGAGATCAGCGTCGACACGCTCTACGAGGCAAAGGCCCACTATGCGCGATGACACCATGATACGCGACGGCCAGCCCGGCTACCGGATCGTCATCCTGACGCTCGACGCCCATGCGGCGGGACCCTGCGCGCGGGTGGCCGAGCGGCTGGCGGGCGACTTCCCGGGCCTGTCGCTCAGCGTGCATGCGGCGGCGGAATGGGGCGAATGCCCCGACAGCCTCGTGCGGGCAAAGATTGCCATCGCCAGTGCCGACATCGTCATCGCCAACCTGATCTTCCTCGACGAACATATCCAGGCGATTCTGCCCGATCTGGAGGCGCGCCGCCCCCAGTGCGACGCCGTGGTCGGCATGATCGCCGACGCGCAGATCGTGAAGCTGACCCGCATGGGCAGCTTCGACATGGCCGCGCCGCCTTCGGGCATGAGCAAGCTGATGAAGCGGCTGCGCGGGTCGTCGAAACCTTCCACCGAAAGCGGCGCGCGCAAGATGCAGATGCTGCGCCGCCTGCCCAAGATCCTGAAATACATCCCCGGCAAAAGCCAGGATCTGCGCGCGTGGTTCCTGTGCATGCAGTACTGGCTGGGTGCGTCGGACGACAACATCGAGGCGATGGTGCGGTTCCTCGTGTCACGCTACAGCCACGAGAGCGCGTGGCGCGGCGTGTCGGCCCCGGCGCCCATCGAATACCCGGATGTGGGTCTCTATCACCCCGACCTGCCCGCGCGGATCACCACCGACCCGGCGGACATCCCCGGCCCGGCGAACCCGGTCGCCACCGTGGGGCTGCTGATGATGCGCTCCTACGTGCTGGCGTCGGACACGGCCCATTACGACGCGGTCATCCGCGCGTTGGAAGCACGGGGCCTGCGCGTACTGCCGGCCTTCGCGGGTGGGCTCGACGGGCGGCCCGCCATCGATGGCTTTTTCCGCAACGGAGCGACAGCCAAGATCGACGCGCTGCTGTCGCTGACCGGCTTCTCGCTGGTGGGGGGACCTGCCTATAACGACAATCCCGCAGCGCTCGAGGTGCTGGGCGCGCTCGACATTCCCTACATCGCGGCACACCCGCTGGAGTTCCAGACGCTGGGACAGTGGGCGGCCTCGCCCAGCGGGCTGGGGCCGATCGAGACGACGATGCTGATCGCGCTGCCGGAACTGGACGGCGCGACCAATCCCACGGTCTTTGCCGGACGGCACGGGCTTGGCGGCTGCACGGGCTGCGCGCATCGCTGCCAGGCCGCGGGCACCGACCGCGCCATGGCGCCGTGCCCCGAGCGGATCGAGCACCTGACCGCGCGGGTCGCACGGCAGGCAGCGCTGCGTCGGTCGCGCGTGGCCGAGCGCCGCGTCGCCATCGTGCTGTTCGGGTTTCCGCCCAACGCAGGCGCCGCGGGCACTGCCGCCTATCTCGATGTCTTCCGGTCGCTGCACCACACGCTGCACGCGATGCAGGCCGAAGGCTACGACGTGACCCCGCCCGAGACGGTCGAAGACTTGCGCGAGGCCGTTCTGGCCGGCACCGCCAGCCGCTATGGGCAGGAAGCGAACGTCGCCGCCCACGTCCCCGCCGACGACATGGTCCGCGACACGCCGTGGCTGTCGGAAATCGAATCCGCCTGGGGCCCCGCACCGGGCCGGGCGCAGTCCGACGGGCGCGGCGTCTTCGTGCTGGGCGCGCAGTTCGGCAACGTCTTCGTCGGCCTGCAACCCGCCTTCGGCTATGAGGGCGACCCGATGCGCCTGCTGTTCGAACGCGGCTTCGCGCCGACCCATGCCTTCGCCACCTTCTACCTGTGGCTGCGCAACAGCTTCCGCGCGGATGTGGTCCTACATTTCGGCATGCACGGCGCGCTGGAATTCATGCCGGGCAAGCAGGCCGGGCCGGGCGCGGGCTGCTGGCCCGACCGGCTGATCGGCGACATGCCCAATGTCTATCTCTACGCCGCGAACAACCCGTCCGAGGCGACGCTGGCCAAGCGCCGCACGGGCGCCGTGACGGTCACGCACCTGACGCCGCCGCTGGCGCAGGCCGGGCTCTACAAGGGGCTGGTCGAGTTGAAGGACAGCCTGACGCGCCTGCGCGGCACCGATCCGGACGCGCCGGAACGGGCCGAACTCGCGGCACTCGTGGCCGAGCAGGCCGCCGCCGTGGACATGGACGGCAGCGACCCCGACCGGCTCTGGCTGCGCCTGCTGGAGGCCGAGGACGCGCTGATCCCCGAAGGCCTGCACGTGCTGGGCAGGCTTCTGAGCGATACCGCCCGCGCCGACCATGTCGCGCGTCTGGCCGACGCGGACGATGCCACCCGTGCACGGGTCGATGCGGCGCTCCAATCGGACCCGGAAACCCCGGCGCTGCTGCGCGCGCTTGGCGGGCGGTATATCCATCCCGTGCCCGGCGGCGACCTGATCCGCTCACCCGAAATCGTGCCGACCGGGCGCAACATCCACGCTTTCGACCCGTTCCGGATGCCCACAGCTTTTGCCTGCCGGGACGGCGCGCGGCAGGCGCAGCTTCTGCTCGACACCCACCCGACCGTGCCGCGCACCGTGGCGCTGGTGCTGTGGGGGTCGGACAACATTAAGTCCGACGGCACGCCCATCGGGCAGGCGCTGGCGCTGCTGGGCGCGCGGCCCCGCTTCGACGCCTTCGGGCGGCTGGCGGGCGCGGACCTGATCCCGCTGGCCGAGCTTGGCCGGCCGCGCATCGACGTGGTGATGACCCTGTCGGGCATCTTCCGCGACCTGCTGCCGCTTCAGACCCGGCTGCTGGCCGAGGCCGCGCTGAAGGCCGCGCAAGCCGATGAACCGGAGGCGATGAACTTCATCCGCGCCCATGCGCTGGATTACGCCGCCAAGATGGGCGTCGACATGGAAACCGCGGCCCTGCGGGTCTTTTCCAACGCCGAAGGGGCCTATGGGTCCAACGTCAACCAGCTTGTGGACAGCTCCGCCTTCGGGGAAGAGGACGAGTTGGCCGATGCCTACGAGGCGCGGAAATCTTTCGCCTACGGCGTCAACGGCAAGGCCACCCAGAACACCGCCCTGCTGCAACGCGCGCTCAAGGACGTGGACATCGCCTATCAGAACCTCGAAAGCGTGGAACTGGGCGTGACCTCGGTCGATCACTATTTCGACACGCTGGGCGGGATCAGCCGCGCGGTGAAGCGCGCCCGCGGCGGGCAGGAGGCGGCGGTCTATATCGGCGACCAGACCCGCGGCACTGCCAAGGTTCGCACCCTGTCCGACCAGATCGCACTCGAAACCCGGTCGCGCGCGCTCAACCCGAAATTCTTCGAGGCGCTGCTGGACCACGGTGCCGAGGGCGTGCGCCAGATCGAGGCGACGGTGACCAACACCGTGGGCTGGTCGGCCACGACGGGCCAGGTGGAACCCTGGGTCTACCAGCGGATTTCCGAAACCTTCGTGCTCGATGCGGCGATGCGCAAGCGGATGGCGGAACTCAACCCCGCCGCTTCGGCCCGGATGGCGAACCGCCTGATCGAAGCGCATGACAGGTCCTACTGGCAACCCGACGACGCGACGCTGGCCGCGCTGCAGGATGCAGCGGACGCGCTTGAAGACCGGCTGGAAGGGATCGCGGCAGAATGACCGACCATCGCCACCAGCTTCGACACTCCGATCCCGCAGGCCGCCCGCACGGGTGCGCACGGGACCAACACCGACCGAACGGGAGGCTTTCATGAGCCCATTGGACAGCAAGCAACCGCCCGCATCCCGCGCCGCGATGCGCGAAGCCGCCGGGCTGGAGGCACGCCGCGTGTCCTCCCCGCCGGTTCTACGCGGGCAGGATGGCGAGGGATCGGTGCAGGTGCACCAGGACGCCGACATGAAGATCGAGGGCGCCAAGGTCTTTGCCGTCTACGGCAAGGGCGGGATCGGCAAGTCCACGACCAGCTCCAACCTGTCGGCGGCCTTTGCCTCGCTCGGCAAGCGGGTGCTGCAGATCGGCTGCGACCCCAAGCATGACAGCACCTTCACGCTGACAGGACACCTGCAGCCCACGGTGATCGACATCCTCAAGGACGTGGATTTCCACGCAGAGGAACTGCGCCCCGAGGATTTCGTGACCGAAGGCTGGGGCGGCGTGATGTGCGTCGAAGCGGGCGGGCCGCCCGCGGGCACTGGCTGCGGCGGCTATGTCGTGGGCCAGACCGTGAAGCTGCTCAAACAGCACCACATGCTGGACGACACCGACGTGGTTCTATTCGACGTGCTGGGCGACGTGGTCTGCGGCGGCTTCGCGGCCCCCCTGCAGCACGCCGACCGCGCGGTGATCGTCACCGCCAACGATTTCGACAGCATCTATGCCATGAACCGCATCATCGCCGCGGTGCAGGCGAAGTCCAAGAACTACAGCGTGCGGCTGGCGGGCTGCATCGCCAACCGGTCCGAGACGACCGAGGAGATCGACCGCTATTGCGAGAAGGCGGGTTTCAACCGGATCGCACACATGCCGCCGGTGGATGCGCTGCGCCGGTCGCGGCTCAAGAAGAAGACCCTGTTCGAGATGCCGGACGAGCCGGACATCCTGACCTGCCGCGCCGAATACCTGCGGCTGGCGCAGGCGCTTTATGACGGGACCGAGCCGACGAACCCGCAATCCCTGCCTGACCGGGATATTTTCGAGCTGCTGGGATTCGATTGATGAGCTATGACGCCACACGCCTGCGGGTCGAGGATTATTTCGACCGCACCGCCACGGATGTCTGGGCGCGGCTGACCTCGGACGCGCCGGTATCGCGCATCCGGGCGACGGTGCGTGCCGGGCGCGACCGGATGCGGGCGATGCTGCTGGCGTCATTGCCGGACGACCTGACCGGGGCGCGCGTGCTGGATGCGGGCTGCGGTGCGGGGCAGATGACCGCCGAGCTGGCCGCGCGCGGGGCGAACGTGGTGGCCGTTGATATCTCGCCCGCGCTGATCGACATCGCGCGCGACCGGCTGCCCGGGGCGCTGGCGGGGCGCGTGACCTTCGCGGCGGGCGACATGCTCGATCCCACGCTGGGACGCTTCGACAATGTCGTGGCGATGGACAGCCTGATCTATTACACTGACGCGGATATCGCCGCGGCGATGGCGGGACTGACTCCGCGGGTGGCAAGCTCGGTCGCGTTCACCGTCGCGCCCCGCACCGCCCTGCTGATGGCGATGTGGCGGGCGGGCAAGCTGTTTCCCCGCGCCGACCGCGCGCCCGTGATGGTCCCCCACTGCCCCGAACGGCTGGCCGCCACGCTGGGCAGGCAGGCGACAGCAGTCCGCGACCTCGGGCGCGTCCACAAAGGGTTCTATTTCAGCCACGCGCTGGAGATCCGGCCATGACCACCGCCGCGCCCACACGTCCGCGCCTGTCGCGCTTCCTGCCGTTCTCGGACGCGGCGAGCGACGACCTGCCGCTGGGCCAGCTTCTGCGGCTGTCGCTCTTCCAGGTGTCGGTGGGCATGGCGTCGGTGATGCTTCTGGGCACGCTCAACCGCGTGATGATCGTGGAGTTGTCGGTGCCCGCGATGATCGTGGCGGTGATGATCGCGCTGCCGGTGCTGGTCGCACCCTTCCGCGCGCTTCTGGGGTTCCGGTCCGACACGTATCGGTCGGCCATCGGGTGGAAGCGCATCCCTTATCTGTGGTTCGGCTCGCTGTGGCAGATGGGCGGGCTTGCCGTCATGCCCTTCGCGCTGATCGTGCTGTCGGGCGACCAGACGCTCGGCCCGGCTTGGGCGGGCGAGGTTCTAGCGGCGCTTGCCTTCCTGATGACCGGCCTTGGCCTGCACATGACCCAGACCGCCGGTCTGGCGCTCGCCGCCGACCGCGCGACGGACGAAACCCGGCCGCGCGTCGTGGCGCTGCTCTATGTCATGTTCCTGCTGGGCATGGCGGTGTCGGCCGTGGTGATCGGCTGGCTGTTGAAGGATTTCGGCCAGATCCGGCTCGTGCGCGTGGTGCAGGGCGCTGCGGCGACGGGCATCATCCTGAGCCTGATCGCCTTCTGGCGGCAGGAACGGGTGCGCCCGATGTCCAAGGCCGAGCGCGAGGCGCCGCGGCCGCTCTTCCGCGACGCATGGGCCGATTACATGCGCGGCGGCACCGCCGGACGGCTGCTCGCGGTCGTCTTCGTGGGCACCATGGCGTTCAACATGCAGGACGTGCTGCTGGAACCTTACGGCGGCGAGGTTCTGGGCCTGTCCGTGTCGGCCACGACGCTGCTGACGACAGTCTGGGCGGGTGGCGCGCTTCTGGGCTTCGCGCTCGCGGCCCGGCGGCTCGCGGCACGGGCCAATCCGTATCGCATGGCGGGCAGCGGTATCCTTGTCGGGATCGTCGCGTTCAGCGCGGTGATCTTCGCCGGCCCGCTCGGCTCCACCACGATGTTCTTCGCCGGTGCCGGGCTGATCGGCTTCGGCGCGGGCTATTTCGCCGTCTCGACACTGACCACGGCCATGACCATGCCGGAAACCGGCCGCGCGGGCCGCGGCCTCGCGCTTGGCGCATGGGGGGCCGCGCAGGCCACCGCCGCGGGGCTGGCCATCGCCATCGGCGGCGGGGTGCGCGACTGGGTGAACGGCATGGCGCTGTCCGGCGATCTTGGCGTGGCGCTCCAGACCGCCAGCACCGGCTACTCGGTCGTCTACCATATCGAGATCGGCCTTCTCTTCGTCACGCTCGTCATTCTCGGGCCGCTGGTGCGCCACGCCGCGGCCACCGACCCGACACCCGCCCGCATCGGTCTGGCGGATTTCCCGACCTGACCCCGCCCCGAACAACACGACACCATCCGGAAGGACCTAGACCATGGACTACTACATCACCGGCAATCTCGACCTCGCCAGCGTCGCGCTGTGGCTGTTCACGGCCTTCTTCGTGGGGCTCGTGATCTACATCCAGCGCGAGAACA
Organism: Meridianimarinicoccus zhengii; assembly: GCF_003254465.1. Lineage (GTDB taxonomy): Bacteria > Pseudomonadota > Alphaproteobacteria > Rhodobacterales > Rhodobacteraceae > Meridianimarinicoccus > Meridianimarinicoccus zhengii. The sequence goes on along the minus strand of NZ_QDFI01000034.1, from coordinate 14,124 downwards.
TGCGCGAAGGCTTCCCGCTGGAAAACGACGACGGGAAGCCCAATTCCAGCCTCGGCCTGCCGATGCCGGAACCCAAGACCTTCAAGCTGGCCCATGGCCGTGGCGAGGTCAGCTATCCCAACGGCCAGACCGACCCGCGCAACAAGGATCTGGCACTCAAGCGAACCCACAACTCGGACGGCTTCCCGTTCGAACCCACGGGCGATCCGCTGGCCGATGGCGTCGGCCCCGCAAGCTGGTGCGCGCGCCGCGATGTGCCGGAACTGGACGGCCACGGCCACCCCAAGATCATCCCCATGGCCGCGTCGGAGCATTTCATGGTGTCCGCCGGGCGCGATCCCCGCGGCATGAAGGTCGAAGCGGGCGACGGCGTGATCGTCGGCAAGATCAGCGACATGTGGGTGGACGAACCCGAGCAGCTGGTCCGCTATCTCGAGATCGAACTGGACGCGGATCATGGCAACGGCAAGCGGCTGGTGCCCATGACCTTCGCCAAGATCACCGGCGGCCGCGTGCGCATCCACGCCATCTTCGGCCACCACTTCGCCGCCGTGCCCGAGACTGCGTCACCACGTCAGGTCACGATGCTCGAAGAAGAGAAAATCTCGGCCTACTATGGTGGCGGAAAGCTCTACGCTTCGGCCGCGCGGCTTGAACCGCAACTCTGATCCAGGAACCCACCGCGATGCCCCATGACGATTTCGCCTTCGAGCCCGTGAAGGGCCTGCCCGAACTCCCGCCCGAGGGCGAACACCTGCTGTGGCAGGGCCGTCCCGACGCCTGGGCGCTGATCCGGGATTCCCTGAACCTCGGCTGGGTGGCGGCCTATTTCGTCGTGCTGGCCCTTTGGCGGTTCATCGCGGTGGTGGACCTGATGCCCCTGGACAAGGCGGTTGCGGCCGCCCTGCCCTTTCTCATCCTCGGTGCGATCGTCTGCGCGCTTCTGGCCATGGTCGGCTGGGTGCAGGCGCGCACCACCGTCTACACGATCACCAACCGCCGGGTCGCCATGCGCATCGGCGCCGCGCTGACCGTGACGCTCAACATCCCCTATTCGCGGATCGAAAGCATCGACATGGACCGGCGCCGCAACGGCACCGGCACCATCGCGCTACGCACCACTGACCGGATGCCCGTGGGCTTCATCATGTGCTGGCCCCATGTGCGCCCGTGGCATTTCAGCCGCCCCGAACCCGCCCTGCGCTGCATCGCCGATGCCGACGGCGTGGCCCGTATCCTCGCCGAAGCCGCGGAGGCGCAACTGGCGACCCCCACGGTCACGCGCCACCCCGCCCCCGGCAGCGCCGCCGTCGCGGCCGAGTAAGGAGAGACCGACAATGGCCTTTTCCCCGCAGAACCAGGAACGCACGATCATGGACGACTCGAAGGTGCCCACCTTCCTCGTCAAGATCATGTTCGGGATGGTGCTGACCTGCCTCGTGCTCGTGACCGCGCACACGGTGCTGGACCGGCCGAGGGTCGCGACGCCCCCGGTGGTGCCGGTGGCGCAACAGCGGGTCATCTATCTTGACGGATCGATGGACGGCTCCGCGACCGTCCGCGCCGAAGACGGCACGATCCTCGCCGATCTCGCCCCCGAACGGGGCGGGTTCATCTCGGGTGTCTGGCGCGTGCTGCAACGTGAGCGCGCCAAGCACGGGGTCGCCGCCGATGGCCCCGTCATCCTGACCCGCGGCACCAACGGACGCGTCGCCCTGCTCGACCCGTCCACCAACTGGAGCGCCGACCTGATGGGGTTCGGCGCGGACAACACCAGAGCCTTCGCAACGCTTCTGGACTGACGCCACGCCTAGGGAGGGAACCCCATGGGACTACTGACACGAGAGGTTGAACGCGCACCCTGCACGGTCGAGATCAGCCACAAGTTCGAAAGCCTGCACGCGCATGTGCGTTTCGACAACGGGGCGGTGATCTACCCCGGAGACGAGGTGAAAGTGCACGGACCCGAGATCATGGCGCCCTTCGGCGAGATCGTGATCGAACAGCGCGACGCGACGATCGTCCGCGCGAGCAAGCTGGAACGCTTCTGGACCCGGATGACCGGTGATCTCGAGGTGATGGAGCTGTGCGAGTTCTCCTTCAGCGACGAGGTGACGCTATGAACATGCAAGCATCCGTCGGCGCCCGCCCCGAAGGCGCGACCCACACCGCCGACGCCACCACCGCCGAGGAAAGCATCGCGATCCAGGAAAAGCAGGCCGAGTTCGACAGCAAGGCCGCGACCGATCTGGCGATGCAGAACACGCTGCTGACCCCGCGCTTCTACACCACCGATTTCGACGAGCTTGACGCGATCGACGTGACCCCGGTGCGCGAGGACTGGGACAAGCTGATCGCGCAGATGGTGGCCGACCCCAACAAGGGCCATTTCAAGAAGAACGCGGATTGGGACACGGTCGACTGGGACAACATGGACCCGGTGCTGAAGAAGGAATTCATCGACTTCCTCGTTTCGTCCTGCACCGCCGAGTTCTCGGGCTGCGTACTCTACAAGGAAATGAAGCGCCGCGGGTCCAACAAGGACATCACGCAGCTCTTCCAGCTGATGGCCCGCGACGAGGCCCGGCACGCGGGCTTCATCAACGACGCGCTGCGTGAAGCGGGCGTGGCGGTGAACCTTGGTTTCCTGACGCAGAAGAAGAAATACACCTATTTCCGGCCGAAGTTCATCTACTACGCGACTTACCTGTCGGAAAAGATCGGCTATGCCCGGTACATCACGATCTACCGGCATCTCGAAAAGCACCCGGAACACCGGTTCCACCCGATCTTCAAGTGGTTCCAGGAGTGGTGCAACGACGAGTTCAGCCATGGCGAAGCCTTCGCGCTGCTGATGAAAACCGACCCCAAGCTGACTTCCGGCGGCAACAAGCTGTGGATCAAGTTCTTCCTCACGGCGGTCTATGCCACGATGCATATCCGCGACCACCAGCGCCCGGCCTTCCACGCCGCCCTTGGCGTCGATCCGGACTGGTACGGGCACGAGGTCTTCACCAAGACGTCCGAACTGACCAAGCAGATCTTCCCGCTGACGGTGGATATCGACCATCCGCGCTGGAAACGGAACCTCGAGACGCTCAAGACCGTGAACGCGGACATCGCAGCGGCCAAGGCGCGCGGCGGGGTTTCGGGCTGGCTGGCCAAGACCTGGGGCTCTGCCCGTGCGGCGCTGGCCTTCGCGTCGCTCTACACGATCCCGTCCAAACCCAACTCGCCGCCCGCCTCCGTGCGGCTGGAGCCCGCGTACTGATGCTCGCCAACCCCTGGATCGCGGCGCTTGTCGCCCTGTTCGTCTGGTGGTTCTCCACCGGGGCGATCCTGGCGGCGGTCAAGTGGTCCGACCGCCACAGCGCGCGCGCAAGCTTCGCCTGCGCGCTGGGGGGGCTGCCGATGCTGGGCCTCGGCATCTGGGGCTATACCGTGACGCTGGCCGACGGTTCGGTCGCGGGGGTGTACTGGGGGTTCCTTTCGGCACTGGCGATCTGGGGCTGGATCGAGCTGGCTTTCCTCACGGGTCAGATCACCGGCCCCAACCGCTATCCCTGCCCCAAGGACACGCCGGGCTGGGAACGCTTCCTGCGCGCCTGGGGCACCATCGCCCATCACGAGGTGCTGCTGGTCACCGCCATGGTGCTGCTGGCCGTCGCGGGCTGGGACGCCGACAACATAGCCGGGCTATGGACCTTCGTCGTGCTGTTCTTCGCGCGCGTCTCGGCGAAACTGAACCTGTTTCTGGGCGTGCCGCGCATCAACGTGGATTTCCTGCCCACGGCGCTCGCGCATCTGCCGAGCCATTTCCGCATCGCGCGGATGAACTGGGTCTTCCCGGTTTCGGTCTCGGCCCTGACCTTTGCCGCGGGCTGCTGGCTGGAACGGCTCGCCACGGCGACCACACCGGCCGAAACCGTGACATTCGCGCTGCTCGCGGCGCTGACGGGGCTTGCCGCCCTCGAACACTGGCTGATGGTGCTGCCGCTGCCGGATGAGAAACTCTGGCGCTGGATGCTGCCCGCGCCCGAAACCAACAAGAAAGAACTGAGGCCGGAGGACGCCCATGGACTATGATGCCCTTTTCACCGAACAGCTCGACGCCCTTCGGGATGACGGCAATTATCGCGTCTTCGCGGAACTGGAACGGCGCTGCGGCGACTTTCCCCGTGCCGCCTGCCACGACGATGCCAGCCCGGACGAGGTGACGGTCTGGTGTTCCAACGACTATCTCGGCATGGGCCAGCACCCCGCCGTGCGCGAGGCGATGAAGCACGCCATCGACACCTGCGGCGCGGGCGCGGGCGGCACGCGCAACATTTCCGGCACCACCCATGAACACTGCCTGCTGGAAGCCGAACTCGCGGACCTGCACGGCAAGGATGCGGCCCTGCTGTTCACGTCCGGCTACGTGTCGAACTGGGCAGCACTGTCCACGCTGGGATCGCGCCTGCCGAACGCGGTGATCCTGTCCGACGCGCTCAACCACGCCTCCATGATCGAGGGCATCCGCCATTCCCGCGCCGACAAGCGCATCTGGAACCACAACGACCCCGAGGATCTGGACCGCAAGCTCGCGGCCCTGCCCGAGGGATCGACCCCGATCGTGGCCTTCGAGTCGGTCTATTCCATGGACGGCGACATCTGCCCGATGCAGGAAATCGTCGAGGTCGCGGAAAAGCACGGCGCGATGACATATCTCGACGAGGTGCACGCGGTTGGCCTCTACGGTCCGCGCGGCGGCGGCATTTCGGAACGCGAAGGGCTGGCCGACCGCATCACCCTGATCGAGGGCACGCTGGGCAAGGCGTTCGGCGTGATGGGCGGCTACGTGACCGGCTCTGCGGCGCTGTGCGACTTCATCCGCTCCTTCGCGTCGGGCTTCATCTTTACCACCGCCCTTCCGCCCGCCGTGGCCGCGGGCGCGCGCGCGTCGATCCAGCACCTCAAGGCAAGCCAGATGGAACGCGCCCGCCAGCAGCGGCAAGTCGCGCAACTGCGCGCCAAGCTCGATGCCGCGGGCATTCCGCACATGGACAACCCGAGCCACATCATACCCGTGATGATCAAGGACCCGGTCAAGTGCCGGATGCTGGCCGACATCCTGATGCAGGATTTCGGGATCTACGTGCAGCCGATCAACTACCCCACCGTGCCCAAGGGGACGGAGCGTCTGCGCTTCACCCCCGGCCCGCTGCACACGGATGCCGATATCGACCATCTCGTTGCCGCGCTGAACTCCCTCTGGAGCCAGTGCGCCCTGTCGCGCGCCGTGGCCTGACACCCCCGCCCCCGCCCATCACGGCGGGGGCTGGTCTTTGCCGCCCGTCGCGCGCATGGTCGTGCCATGATCCGCCCGTTGCTCGCCTTGCTGCTTGCCCTGCTGCCCGCCACGGCGTTCGCGGACATGCCGCGCGCCCTGACCGATGCCGACTACCTGCCCGTCAACCGGGCCGAGGCGAATCTGGGCTGGCACCTGTTCTACGACCCGATCCTGTCGGGCAACCGCAACATTTCCTGCGCCACCTGCCACCACCCGCGCTTCGCCACCGGCGACGGGGTGTCGCTGTCGCTGGGCGAGGGCGGAACCGGGCTCGGCCCTGACCGGCAGCCCGTCCCCGACAACCTGCCCGAACGCCGGATTCCGCGCAATTCGCCCGCGCTCTTCAATCTCGGGGCGCGCGACCTGGCGTCGATCTTCCACGATGGCCGCGTCGAGACGGACCCGACCCGCAAGGCGGGCTTCCGCACGCCGCTGGAAGACGACATGGCCGCGGGCTTTTCCGGCATCGTGTCGGCGCAGACCATGTTCCCGGTCCTCAGCCCCGACGAGATGGCAGGCCATTACAGCGAAAACGACGTGGCACAGGCGGTACGGCAGGGCCGCATCACCGGGCCGGGCGGCGCGTGGGACATCATCGCCCGCCGCGTCGCTGCGATCCCCGCCTATGCCGACCGCTTCACAGCCGTCTATCCCCATGTCACGACCCCGGACGAGATCGGGTTCACCGACATCTCCAACGCCATCGCCGCCTTCATGGCCTTCGAATGGCGCAGCGACGACAGCCCCTTCGACCGCCACCTGCGCGGCGAGGCCCCGCTGACAGGTGCTGCGGCAAACGGCATGGCGCTCTTCTACGGCGATGCGGGCTGCGCCACCTGCCACGCGGGGCCGTTCCTGACCGACCAATCCTTCCATGCCATGGGCACCCCGCAATTGGGCCCCGGCAAGACCGCGCGGTTCGAGCAGCATGCGCGCGACGAAGGCCGCTACCGCGTGACCGGCGACCCGGCGGACCTTTTCGCCTTCCGCACGCCGCCCCTGCGCAATGTCACCCGCACCGGTCCTTGGGGCCATGCGGGCGCGCATGACGACCTGCGCGATTTCCTCGCCGCCCATGCCCACCCGAAGAGCGCGATGGACGGCTACGACCGCGACAATGCCGTGCTGCCGCCCGTGCCGGGTGCGGAGGACTGGGCGATCCTCGACACTCCGTCCGAGACCGCGGCGATCACGGCGGCGGCGGTGGACTGGCGCGCGAATGTATCCGGGGCCGATCTCGACGCGCTCCTCGCCTTTCTCCATGCGCTGACGGACCCCGCCGCCATCGACGGGCGGCTCGGCATCCCCGACGCAGTGCCCAGCGGTCTGCCCGTGGAGCGCTGACCCCTTGCACCCACCGTGCCCGCCGCTACCCTGACGCCATGGCCAAACGCGACCCCATAAACCCCACCGACGACGACGCCCGGGCGCTCGGGCGATCCCTGCTGCGCGACGCCCGCTTCGGCGCGCTCGGCGTGGTCGACCCCGCGACCGGCGCGCCGTCGGTGACGCGCGTGGCCGTGGTGCCGGGACCGGATCAGCACCCGCTGACGCTCGTGTCGGACCTGTCGTCGCATACCGGCGCGCTGCGCGCCGACGCGGCCTGTTCGCTTCTGCTGGGTGAGCCGGGGGACAAGGGCGACCCGCTCACCCATCCGCGCATCACACTCGCCTGCCGGGCGCAGTTCATCGAACACGGCGCCGACGGCTGGGATGCCTTGCGTGCGCACTACCTCGGCCTCGTGCCTAAGGCGAAGCTCTATATCGACTTCACCGATTTCAGCTTCGCCCGGCTGACCGTGACGGACGCGGCACTCAACGGCGGCTTCGGCAAGGCCTATCGACTGACGCCCGCCGATCTCGGGCTGGAGCCTGCCCCGTGATCCTGACGCTTCTGCATTACGTCGGCTTCGCGCTGGCCTTCGGCGGCGGCGCGGCGGTGCTGGTGCTGATGGCCCGCGCCAAGGCCGACCCACAGGCCGCGCCCCATGTCCGCCCCGCGATCCGGCCCATCGCCACCGTGGGCGTGTCCGCCATTGGCCTGTTGTGGCTCACGGGCATCCCGATGTGGATCACCCGCTACGGTGCGTCGATGGACCTAGGCGGAAGCTGGCATCTGAAGCTGACCGCCGCGGTGGTGCTGACCGCGCTCGCGGGCACCGCATGGGGCCGGATGCAGGCGGGCCGCCCCTTGCCGCCGCCCGTCGCGCGCACCGTGCTGATTGCCCAGTTGGCCGCCGCACTGACCTCCATGGCCGCGGCCATCGCCACCTTCGGGGGCTGACCGCTACCGCAGGCCCGTGCGCAGGATGACCGGGACGACGAGGTCCTCCTCGTCCTCCAGGTGCCGCGACAGGAGCGGCGCGAAGCGCGCAAGCTCCCCATGGAACGCGCCTACCGCGTCCCGGTCGGGCTGCCGGATGGCCGTGTTCGCCGCGGTCGTGAAGCGCGCAAGCCAGTCGTCCAGCGCATGGTGGTCGCGGTCCAGCATCTCGAAGCCGCGCAGAAGCCGCGGCTCCATCCCCTGCATCTGCGGGAAATAGACCGCGTCCTCCACCCCGTGATGTTCGTGCAGCGTGCCCACGAGCATTCCGCCCAGCCGCTGCACGCGTGCCGCATGATCCTGCGCCGACATGCCGCCGTCGAGCCGCGCCTCGGCATCGGTCTGCAATGCGTCCATCAGGCGGCGGAACAGCAGGTGACGCTCCATCCAGAACTGCGCGAGCCCGGCAAAGCCGGGATGGCTTTCCCAGCCCGCGCGCGGCAACTCGTCGGCCAGCACGCGCAGCGCATCGGGCAGGCCGGTGCGGATGCCGAGGGCAAGCGGATCGTCGGTCGAATCTGTCATGCCGCCCGATGTAGCCCCAATCCGCGGCCCTGCCCATGGCCCGCGACCCGTCCGCTGGTCGGAACCGCGCCCGCGCCTAGGTTTCCCCGCATGATCGCCCGCCGTACCTGTCTTGCCGGCCTTGCCGCCTGCGTCCTGCCCGTCGCACGCCCGGCGGCGCCCGCCGTGCCGGATGCCTTCGCCGCGGCGCTTGCCGCGCCCAGCACCCATGTCATCCTGCGCCACGCGCGGGCACCCGGAACGGGCGATCCGCCGGGGCTCCGGCTGGGCGATTGCAGCACGCAGCGCAATCTCGACAACCGGGGACGGGCGCAGGCGCGGCGGTTGGGCGATGCGCTGCGCGCCACCGGTGCGCCGTTCGACGCGGTGCTGACCTCGCAATGGTGCCGGTGCCGGGACACGGCCACGTTGCTCGCCCTCGGGCCGGTCACGGCGGAGCCGGTGCTCAATTCCTTCTTCGCGGGCCGCGGCGACCGGACGGCGCAGACCCGCGCCCTGCGCGACCTGCTGCGCGGCGCGGCGGACCGGCGGTTGGTGCTTGTCACCCATCAGGTGAACATCACCGCACTGACCGGGTCCGGCGTGGCATCGGGCGAGGCGTTCGCGATCCGCATGGGCGCGGCCGACCGGGCCGAGGTGCTGGCCCGCGTCCTGCCCCCCGCCTGATCCACCGATGAAAAAGGGGCCGCCCGAAGGCGGCCCCGTCATCCGTGATCGCGGCTGCGATCAGATATCGTCCAGCGACTCGACCGCCTTCTGAAGGTCGTCCTTGGACACCTCCGTCTCGGTCACGCTCGCCAGTTCGAAGATGTAATCCACAACCTTGTCCTCGAAAAGCGGCGCGCGGATCTGCTGCTGCATCTGCTGGTTCTGCTGGATGAACTCGAAGAACTGCCGCTCCTGCCCCGGATACTGGCGCGCCTGCGCCATCACCGCCTGGGTCATCTCGGCATCGGTGACCTGGATCTCCTGCTTCTGGCCCAGATCGGCCAGGAACAGGCCCAGCCGCACCCGCCGCTCGCCCAGCTTGAGATGCTCCTCGGTCGGCTCCACCTCGGGGTGGTCGTGGCCGTGCACGTCCGGGTTGTCCTCGTGCCACAGTTGGTGGGCGATCTGCTTGGCCTCGGCATCGACCAGCGTCGGCGGCAGATCGAAGCTCACCATCTCGTCCAGCCGGTCCAGCAGGTGGCGCTTCATGACCGACCGCGCGGCGTTCGCGTACTCGGCTTCAAGCCGCTCGCGGATCTGGCCCTTCAGCGCGTCCAGATCCTCCGCGCCGAACTTCTTGGCCAGCTCGTCGTCGATCTCGGCCACCTTCGGGGCCTTCACCGCCTTCACGGTGCAGTCGAACACGGCTTCCTCGCCGGCCAGGTTCTCGGCCTGGTAATCCTCGGGGAAGCTGACCGTCACGGCCTTTTCCTCGCCCGCCTTCACGCCGACAAGCTGTTCCTCGAAACCGGGAATGAAGCTGTTCGACCCCAGCGTCAGCGGATAATCCTCCGCCGCACCGCCCTCGAACGCCTCGCCATCGACCTTGCCGACGAAATCGATCACGACTTGGTCGCCATCCTCCGCCGCGGCACCGTCTTCCTTGTCCTCGAAGGATTGCGCGGTCCCGGCCAGGCTCGCCAGCGCCTCGTCCACCGACGCGTCATCGGCTTTCACGACCATCTTTTCCAGCGCGATGCCCGACAGCTCCACCTCGGGGATCTCGGGCAGCGCTTCGTAGTTCAGCGCCACGACCACGTCGTCGCCTTCCTTCCACGCCTCGTTGGTCATCTTGACCTCGGGCTGGAGCGCGGGCCGGTCGCCCGTGTCCTCGAAATGCTGCGACATCGCGCCGTCGACGGCTTCCTGCATCGCCTCGCCCAGCACCTTCGGGCCGAACTGCTTGCGCAGCAGCGCCATCGGGACCTTGCCCTTGCGGAAGCCCTTCATCTCGATCTGGGGCTGCGCCTCGGCCAGTTTCTCGACAACCTTGGCGTCAAGCTCGGCGGCGGTAAGCGTGATCTCGTAACCGCGCTTGAGCCCGTCCTTCAGGGTCTCGGTGACCTGCATGTCGTTTCGTCCTCTTTCCCATGTCCATGGTGCGGGTGGAGGGACTTGAACCCCCACGCCTTGCGGCGCCAGAACCTAAATCTGGTGCGTCTACCAGTTCCGCCACACCCGCGAAAAGCCAGGGCGACCGCCGGGGCGGCGCCGAATTCCGCGCCTTCTAGCAAGAGCCTTCGGGGGATGCGAGGGGGAAAATCGCGCCCCCGCACGCGTTCAAAGCCCCAGATCGACCAGCACGCCGGGCAGCCGCCCGGGCAGATCCTCCGCGATCAGCCCCGGCCCCGCCGCGCGCGCCGCCGCGGCATGCAGCCACGCGCCCGCCTCGGCCGCCTGCAAGGGCGAGAAGCCGCGCGCCAGAAGCCCGGTCAGCAGCCCCGCCAGCACGTCGCCCGTGCCCCCGGTGGCCAGCCAGGGCACGGCCCGCTCCCCGGTCAGGTGCAACTCGACCATGTGGCCCGCCGGGTCCGCCGCCAGCGTCACGGCCCCCTTCAGCAGCACGACCGCGCCGCAACGCGCCGCCGCCGCGCGCACCGCCGCGCGCCGGTCGTCCAGCGACGCCCCCTTCAGCCCCGCCGCCTGTTCGGGGAAAAGCCGCGTAAATTCCCCCAGATGCGGGGTCAGCACTGCCGCCCCGTGCAGCAGCACGAACAGCGCGCGGGGGGCAGTGGCGAAGCTCGACAACGCATCGGCGTCCAGCACCACGGGCCGCCGCGCCGCCAGCGCCACGCGCACCATGTTGCGCGGCTCGGTCCCCTGTCCCAGCCCGGGGCCAAGGCACAGCGCGTTCAGCCGCGGGTCGGCCAATGCGTCTTCCAGCCCCGCCGATCCGCGCACCGGGCGCACCATCACCGATGTCATCTGCGCCGCGTTCTCGGTCAGCGCCTCGGGCGGGCAGCCCAGCGTCACCAGCCCCGCGCCCACCCGCAACGCGGCCATCGCGGCCAGCCGCGCGGCACCGCCATGGCCGGGCCCGCCCGCCAGCACGAGCGCATGGCCGTGATCGTACTTGTGCTGGTGCTCGTGCTTGGCCAACCGCGCGGCCAGCGCGGGTGACAGCGGCGGCAGCGGCGCGCTCACGCCGCCGTCCCAAGGCCGATATCCACGACCGCGACCGCAGCGCCAGCCGCGGCCAGCATCGTGTGGACAGGCTTGGGCGCGTGGAAGGTCACGGTCAGGTCGGCGTCGAACGCCGCGCCCAGCACCGCCCCGGTATCCGCATCCCGTCCCGAGGGCACGTCGACCGCGACCTTGCGCGCGGTTCGCGGCACCGCATCCAGCACCGCCGCTGCATCGCCCGCCAGCGGGCGCGACAGCCCAATCCCGAACAGCGCGTCGATCACCACATCCGCGCCCGGCATCAGCGCCGGCGCCTCGGCCAGCGGCAGCACCGCGCCAACCCCGCACCACGCAGCATGCGCCGCCGCGGCGTCCGGCGGCAGCCGCACCGGATCGCCAAGGGCGCAGACCTCCACCGTCCAGCCGCGCGCGGCCAGATCGCGCGCCATCACGTAACCGTCCCCGCCGTTGTTGCCGGGCCCGCACAGCACCACCGCCCGGTGCGCGCCCGCTGCCAGATCGGGCCAATGATCCAGCATCGCCGCCACCGCGCCGCGCCCCGCGCGATCCATCAGCACCGCCCCCGTGACGCTGCCAGATGCCATCGCCGCCGTTTCAACTTCGCGCATTTCCGCGGCACTCAGCACCGCATCGCCGCGCATCTGCGCATGTTTTTTCATTTCGTCCATTTACTAGGCGCTTTGCCTATTTTCTAACATCACATGCAGGAATCGTCCTGCCGGGGGAAACACCGAAAGCCTAGCCAATTGTGACCGCCGGGTGGAAGTGTTCTCACGTCAGCCAACGCAGGTGCGGGGGAGACGCAGCATGAAGAAGATCGAGGCCATCATCAAACCCTTCAAGCTCGATGAAGTGAAGGAAGCCCTTCAGGACATCGGCGTGCAGGGTCTGTCCGTGGTCGAAGTCAAGGGGTTTGGGCGCCAGAAAGGGCATACGGAACTCTATCGCGGCGCCGAATACGTCGTCGATTTCCTCCCCAAGGTGAAGATCGAGGTGGTTCTTCCCGACGACCAGGTCGAAGCCGCGATCGAGGCGATCCTGACCGCCGCGAAGACCGACAAGATCGGTGATGGCAAGATCTTCGTCTCCACCGTCGAACAGGCCATCCGTATCCGCACCGGCGAAGAAGGCGAAGCGGCGCTCTGACCGTCGCCCTCCGCCCGGCAACTTTTACACAGCAAGAGGACCTCACCGAGATGAGCAAGGACGCCGTACTCAAGATGATCAAGGACGAGGGTATCGAATACGTCGATATCCGGTTCACCGACCCGCGTGGCAGGCTGCAGCACGTCACGGTGATGGCGGATCAGGTCGATGAGGATTTCCTTGAAGAAGGCTTCATGTTCGACGGCTCGTCGATCGCCGGCTGGAAGTCGATCAATGAATCCGACATGAAGCTGATGCCGGATACGGACAGCGTTTACATCGACCCGTTCTACGCGGAAAAGACCCTGTGCATCCACAACTCGGTGGTGGAACCCGCGACGGGCGAACCCTATGGCCGCGACCCCCGCGGCACCGCCGAAAAGGCCGAGGCTTACCTGAAATCCTCGGGCATCGGCGATGCGGCTTTCTTCGGCCCCGAAGCGGAATTCTTCCTGTTCGACGACGTGCGCTTCTCGGTCAGCATGAACAAGGTGTCCTACCAGGTCGACGCGCAGGACGGCGCGTGGAACTCGGATACCGAGTACGAGATGGGCAACATGGGCCACCGCCCCGGCATCAAGGGCGGCTACTTCCCCGTGAACCCCACCGATGACGCGCAGGACATCCGGTCTGAAATGCTGTCCACCATGAAGCGGATGGGCATGAAGGTGGACAAGCACCACCACGAAGTGGCCTCCTGCCAGCACGAACTCGGCCTGATCTTCGGCACGCTGACCAAGCAGGCCGACGAGATCCAGAAATACAAGTACGTCGTGCAGAACGTGGCCCAGGCCTATGGCAAGACCGCGACCTTCATGCCCAAGCCCATCTCGGGCGACAACGGCACCGGCATGCACGTGAACATGTCCGTGTGGAAGGACGGCAAGCCGCTCTTCGCGGGCGACAAGTATGCCGACCTGTCGGACGAGGCGCTCTACTACATCGGCGGCATCCTGAAGCACGCCAAGACCCTGAACGCCTTCACCAACCCGTCGACCAACAGCTACAAGCGCCTGATCCCCGGCTTCGAAGCGCCGGTGCTGCGCGCCTACTCGGCGTCGAACCGGTCCGGCTGCGTGCGCATCCCCTGGGCCGAAAGCCCCAAGGCCAAGCGCGTGGAGGCCCGCTTCCCCGACCCGGCGGCGAACCCCTATCTGGCGTTCTCGGCGCTGCTGATGGCCGGGCTCGACGGGATCAAGAACAAGATCCACCCCGGCGAGGCGTCCGACAAGGACCTCTACGACCTGGAGCCAGAGGAACTGGCCGGCATCCCCACCGTCTGCGCGTCCCTGCGCGAGGCGCTGGAATGCCTGGAGGCGGATCACGAATTCCTGCTCGCGGGCGACGTGTTCACCAAGGACCAGATCGAAGGCTATCTCGCGCTCAAGTGGGAAGAGGTCTACGCCTTCGAACACACCCCGCACCCGGTCGAATTCAAGATGTACTACAGCTGCTGACCGGCAGGCACAGACACGGGAAAGGGGCGCGCGAGCGCCCCTTTTTCATGCCCGTGCGCCCCACGAACCGCCACGAAAAAGGGGCACCCGACGGATGCCCCCGCGCGATGGCGCGCCGGGCTCGACCCGGCGCCTCCCCGCACCCGCCGCGGCTCAGGCCGCCTTGCGCGACCGTCCGCCACCATTGCCGCCGCCGCCACGGGCACGGC
>NZ_QDFI01000033.1 GCF_003254465.1 Meridianimarinicoccus zhengii | reverse complement strand
GAGTGCAACAACTTCTTCAAGGCCGCCGGATACGGAACCGATTAAACGCGACACGCTCTAGTCTTGGTCATCGGGGTCTCCGTGTGGTCCGTGGTTGAAGTCGCCAAACTCCACCTCGACCATGCACCTCGATGGCCACCAGGGATCACACCGTCGACGGTGCCGAAATTACACCACGTGCTCGGACGCTACCGGGGCACTACCCGCTCGATCTCCCGGATCGGCAAACCCTGACGCAGGAGTAGCTTCCGGGTAACGTTCAGTAGTCCCATGTCTATCACTCCTTTCACCCCCTCGCTCTTCGCTTGGGGAAGGGTCACATGGGTCAAATCTCAGTGGAAATTACGCGCTATCCGGGTCAAATCTCAGTGGAAGCCAACAGCACCGATTCTTCTTGGCGCGGTCTCGCACGGTCTGCGGGCCAATGCGGCCATCCGGCTGCGCCGCGCAAGATACAGTGGTTTGCAGATACCGATATGCTCGGCATCTCCATGGAAATGGTCGAACACTTCCGCAGGCACGCGGACCGAAAGGCGAGCGGGCAGGCGGTTCTTCGGCAGGTTCAGGTACGCAACGGGGGACGAGATCACAAAGCCGCCAAAAATGGAAACAAAAACGATGGTAAAACAATGCTTTGAGGTGCCCTAAGAAAAGTGCAGGCTTCTGTTGCCAGGTGCCTGCGGACCCCGCCTCACGCTGCTAGGCGCAAGGGCTTAGGTTTCGGTCTCGCTACTGCTTACGCAGCAACTGCAACCGGAGCACGATTGTCATTTGCAATTGTACTTTTCGGACCGATAACGGTGGTACCTCACCGAGCGAAAGCAACCCCTTTAGACGTCCGTCGATCCTGTTTCGGCCCCATTCTCCGCAAATGACGAAGTTTTGGTGGAGCCGCCGGGTACCGCCCCCGGGTCCGAGCCGCTTATTACGAGCGCGTTTATCGCCATAGTCCCTGAAGACAAAGCAGATATACGGTGCGCGCGCCGCGATTTCAAGCGTTTCGAGATGCGGCCGCTGGCGCGGGGGGCCGGCACGCAGCGACGCTTGCATCGCGTCCTTTGAATGTTTAGAATCGTTCCAAACTATCAAGGCCGAGGTCCCACATGCGCCCGTTCTCCACTCGCCGCCGCTTCGCCGACTTGTCCGAGCAGGAGGTTCTCGCCCTTGCCATATCGTCAGAGGAAGACGACAGCCGGATATATCGCGGGTTCGCGGGGCACCTGCGGGACGACTTTCCCGCCAGTGCCGCGGTCTTCGACGGCATGGCCCGCGAGGAAGAGGGCCACGCCCAGCGGCTGATCGCGCTTCACAAGACGCGCTTTGGCGACGTGATTCCACTGATCCGACGCGAGCATGTGGCCGAGTATTACAGCCGCAAGCCCGTCTGGCTGGCCGAGGCCCTGTCGCTGGACGACATCCGCGGACTTGCCGGACAGATGGAGCGAGACGCGCACACCTTCTACATCAAGGCGGCACAGCGCGCATCCGATGCCGATACCCGCGCACTGCTCAACGATCTTGCTGCCGCCGAGGCGGGTCACGAGACTCGCGCCCGCGACCTGACCGAAACGCACCTGACCGAAGATGCGCGCGCGGACGAAGACGCCCGCGCGAAGCGGCAATTCGTGCTGACCTGGGTGCAGCCGGGACTGGCCGGGCTGATGGACGGGTCCGTGTCGACGCTGGCGCCGATCTTCGCCACGGCCTTCGCCACGCAAGACACGTGGACCACGTTCCAGGTGGGGCTGGCCGCGTCTGTGGGTGCCGGGATCTCGATGGGTTTCACCGAGGCTGCGTCCGATGACGGGGAGTTGTCGGGGCGCGGGGCCGCGTGGAAACGCGGGCTGTCGTCGGGCGTGATGACCACGGTCGGTGGGCTCGGCCACGCGTTGCCGTATTTGATTCCGGCTTTCTGGGTGGCCACGGTGATCGCGGTGATCGTCGTGTTCGTGGAACTTTGGGCGATCGCCTGGATCCAGAAAGTCTACATGGATACGCCGTTCCTGCGCGCCGCGTTGCAGGTGGTGCTGGGCGGGAGCCTCGTGCTCGCGGCTGGTATCCTGATCGGGATAGGTTAGATTTCAACTGTTTGCGGCATGATGCTCAATCATCGCCGCGGTGGTCCGAGGGGGCGGTCCCGCGTGCATGGCTGCGAAAAACCATGTCCAGTCAACGGCCTGCGACGCATTTTGCATGTTTCTGGGTGGCGGCCGCTACGCATCCGAGCCGCCGCCTTCCGCTAATGGCTCAGAAACCGGTCTTGATCCGCTCGAACACGGCAATCATCCGTTCACGCATCCGGATATCCATGGGAACCTGTTGCAACACGGGTGTGGTGGTCGTGCCAAGCCCCACCGCGTCCAGCGTGTCGGCCGGGATCGCGTTCATCGCGGCGGCGTTTCCGTGACCATAACCCCATTCGTTAACGATGTATTCGGCGACTTCGGGCTGCAGGAAGCTTTCCATGAAGTCATGCGCCTTGTCCTCGGATCCCGGCCCATCCACAAGGTTCACGTAGCCACAGAACCACATCGACGATCCCTCGGCGGCATCCCTCTGGAACGCGATCGGATGGCCGTCGGCGGACAACTGCACGGGGGTCTCGTTCCAGGACCACGCGATCAGCACCTCGCCCGTCGCCATCAGCTGCGCCAGTTCCGCGCCATCCGTCCAGTAGGTCCGCACGTTCGGATGCACCTGCCGCAGCCATTCGGCGGCCGCGTCCAGGTCGGCCTCGGTCATGGTCGTCCAGTCGGTGACACCGGTGGCGAGCAGCCCAAGCGCAAAGGCGTCATCGGCATTGTCTGGCAGCGAAATGCGCCCGGCGAAGGCCGGATCGGTGAAGACCTGCAAGCTGTCCACCGCCGCCGGATCGACCTCGGCCGTATTCCACGCGATGGCGGTCGCGCCGAGATCGGCGGGAATGAACCACACGTCGCCATCGGCCGTGAAGACCGGGTCGGTACGATAGGCTTCGGCCACGTTCGCGTAGCTGGGGATGCGGTCAATGTCCCACGGTTCGATCAGCCCGGCGGCGCGCCACTTGGCCACGGATTGCGGGCAGGGATGGGCCACGTCCGCGCGGAAGCCTGAGCGCAGCTTCTGGAACGCCTCGGACTCGTCGCCGAAGAAGCTGTAGGTAGGGCTGGTGCCGTGGTGTTCGGCGTATTGCGCCCAATACGGGTCTTCCTCGTATCCCGACCAGTCGAGGATCAGAAGATCGGGATCGGCGGCGAACGCGGGTGCGGCGGCCAGCGCCGCGCCCAGGGCCGTGCGGCCGCAGAGTCGGGCAATTCGGGTCATGATGTCCTCCTTCATGTTGCACGCACGCTAGGCGCGGACGCGGCGGGCATCAAGAATTCTGCGGGGGCGCGCAGCAGCCTCAGGCCTGCGGGGTTCCCAAGCGCGGCGGAATCCGCCAAGCAGGAGGGACGCCGCCCGCCACGCGGGCAGGGATCGGATACCGCAAGGAAAAAGGGAGGCGCGCATGTTCCGTGCACTGGTCGTGGACAAGGACCCCGACGGCAACACGAAAGCGACGGTGCAGCAGGTGAGCGAAGACCGCTTGCCCGACGGCAACGTGACCGTCGCGGTCGAGTATTCGACGCTGAACTACAAGGACGGGCTTTGCCTTGGTTTGGGCGGCGGGCTTGTGCGGAACTGGCCGCACGTGCCGGGGATCGATTTCGCGGGCACCGTGGCCGCATCGGACGATCCGCGCATCGCGGTGGGTGATCGCGTGGTGCTGAACGGCTGGCGCGTGGGCGAGGCGCGCTGGGGCGGCTATTCCGAAAAGGCGCGCGTCGATGGCGGAATGCTGGTGCATCTGCCCGACGCGATCGACACGCGCGCGGCCATGGCGATCGGGACCGCGGGCTATACCGCGATGCTGGCCGTTCTGGCGCTGGAGGATCACGGGCTGCAACCGGGGCAGGGCCCGGTGCTGGTCACCGGGGCTGCGGGCGGCGTCGGGTCGGTGGCGACCGCGATCCTGTCGAAACTGGGTTACGAGGTCGCCGCCGTCACAGGCCGGCCCGAACAGGAGGGTTACTTGCGCGATCTCGGCGCCAGCCAGATCGTGCCGCGTGCCGAACTGGCGGAAACGGTCAAGCGCCCGCTCGAATCCGAAACATGGGCCGGGTGCATCGATGCCGTGGGCGGGCCGATGCTGGCGCGTGTCCTCGGCCAGATGAAATACGATGGCTCCGTAGCGGCGGTCGGTCTTGCTGGCGGATCGTCGCTGCCCGCGACCGTGATCCCCTTCCTGCTGCGCGGCGTGAACCTGCTGGGGATCGACAGCGTGATGCGCCCGCTGCCGCAGCGTGAACGGGCTTGGGCGCGACTGGCGAACGATCTGCCGCTGGACAAGCTGGAGGCAATGATCGTTCCCGCGAAGCTGGAGGATCTGCCACGGCTGGGCGCCGAGATCCTCAAGGGGCAGGTGCGGGGCCGGGTCGTGGTGGACCTGCGCGCTTGAGGCCGGTACGGGCCGTCGCCTTGACCGGGGGGCGCGCGGGCTATGTCCCGGCCATGAAGATGAACGAACGGGCAGGGCAGGGACGGCATGGGCGATAAGGCCCCGGTGATCTGGTGGGTGCGGCGCGACATGCGCCTGTCGGACAACCCCGCGCTGGACGCAGCGGTCGCGTCCGGTGGGCCGGTCATACCCGTGTTCCTGTTGGACGAGCTGCATGACGGCTACGGCGCGCTGCCGCGGTGGCGCATGGGGCTGGGCGCGGGCGCGCTGACCGATGCGCTTGCGGATCGTGGCAGCCGCCTGATCCTGCGCCGGGGCAAGGCGGCAGAGACCTTGCGCGCACTGGTGGCGGAAACCGGTGCCCGTCGGGTCGTCTTCGGCTACCTTGCCGATCCAGATGCCCGTGCCCGCGACCGCGCGGTGCATGACGCGCTGACCGCCGAGAACATCGAGGTCACGCGCATCCGCGGCCACCTTCTATTCGATCCCTGGGCCGTCGAGACGAAGACCGGGGGCTTCTACCGGGTCTACACGCCCTACTGGAAAGCGGTGAAAGATTCCGAGATCGATGCCCCGCTGACAGCGCCGTCGCGTATCCCCGCGCCGGATGCCTGGCCCGTGTCCGACCGGCTGGAGGACTGGGATCTTTCGGCGCCCATGAAACGTGGGGCCGATGTCGTGCGCTCGCATCTTACCGTGGGCGAAGCCGCGGCTCAAGGGCGGCTGGGCGCGTTCATGGCCCACCGCGTCGCGGCATATGACACGGACCGCGACCTGCCCGCCGTAACCGGCACCTCCGGGCTGGGCGAAAACCTGACGCTGGGCGAAATCAGCGCGCGCACCTGCTGGCATGCGGGGCTGGAAGCGATGCGGCAGGGCAAGCCCGGGGCGGAGACCTTCCTGAAGGAACTGGTGTGGCGCGAATTCGCCCATCACCTTGCATGGCACACGCCGCATATCACGGACAGCAACTGGAAACCCGACTGGGACGCGTTTCCGTGGAACGAAGACGCCGACCACCCGCATGTCACGGCATGGCGACAGGGGCGCACCGGTATCCGTTTCGTGGACGCCGCGATGCGCGAACTGTACGTGACCGGTTGCATGCACAACCGGGGACGGATGATCGTCGGATCCTACCTGTGCAAGCACCTGATGACCCACTGGCGCATCGGGCAGGCATGGTTCGCCGATACCCTGCGCGACTGGGACCCGGCGTCGAACGCGATGGGTTGGCAATGGGTCGCCGGCAGCGGCGCGGACGCGGCCCCCTATTTCCGAGTGTTCAACCCGGTCACGCAGCTTGACAAGTTCGACCGCAACCGCGCCTATGCCGACCGCTGGATCGCCGAGGGCAAGCGCAACCCCGACCCGTTGGCGCTGTCCTATTTCGACGCCGTGCCGCGAAGCTGGGGGCTCGAGCCCGGTGCACCCTATCCCGATCCGGTCGTGACGCCCGAGCACGGGCGCACGCGCGCCCTTGACGCCTACGCGGCCCGTACTTTTTGAATATGAAACCAAATCCGGCCGGGCTGCGTGACATGCAGGACCGACCCAAGACAGGCAAATAGCGCAGATGAACATCCTGACGACGACCGACGGCCAGACCGGCCTGCCCCGATACTTCGCCGCCGTGTTCGGGCAGGCCGCGCAGATCCGGCATGGCCGTCTGGACGTGACGCTGCCCGACGGGCGCATGTTCCGGGCCGAAGGACCCGAACCGGGGCCGGTCGCCGCCCTGACCGTGCGCAACGCCGATCTTTTCGCACGGCTCTTGCGCGACGGCGATCTGGGGTTTTCCGAAGCCTACATGGATGGCTGGTGGTCCACGCCGGACCTTCAGGCGTTCATGGACCTGATCCACGACCGCAACGACGCGATGCTCGACGGGTTCCCCGGTCTGGGGCTGGTGCGCGCCTTCGAACGCATCCGGTTCTGGTTGCAGTCGAACAGCAAGAAGCAGGCGCGGCGGAACATCGCGCACCACTACGATCTCGGCAACGATTTCTACCGGCTGTGGCTGGACGACACGATGACCTATTCCTCGGCCATCTTCGACACGGGCCAGGAAAGCCTGGAGGCTGCCCAGACATCGAAATACGCGGGCATGGTGGACAGGATGGGCGCACGCCCCGGCGATCACGTGCTGGAGATCGGCTGCGGCTGGGGCGGGTTCGCCGAATACGCCGCGCGCGAACGGGGCCTTCAGGTGACGGGACTGACCATCAGCCGCGAGCAGCACGATTACGCGCAGGCACGGATGCAGGCGGCGGGGCTGTCGGACCGGGTCACGATCAAGATGCAGGACTACCGGGACGAGCGGGGCGTCTATGACGGGATCGCGTCGATCGAGATGTTCGAAGCGGTGGGCGAGAAATACTGGCCGGTCTACTTCGACAGCCTGCGCGCGCGGCTGAAACCGGGGCGGGCGGCGACGCTCCAGGTGATCCTTGTCGAGGATTCCCGTTTCGAATCATATCGCAAGCAGGTCGATTTCATCCAGAAATACATCTTTCCGGGCGGCATCCTGCCAGGTCCCGGCGTCTTGCGGCGCGAGATCGAGAAAGCGGGCCTGCGGGTCGAGGGGTCGTTCGAATTCGGCGACAGCTACAGCCAGACCCTGCGCCGCTGGGCCGAGAGTTTCAACGCACGCTGGGACGAGATCGCGGCGATGGGCTTCGACGACCGGTTCCGCCGCATGTGGGATTACTATCTGACTTCCTGCGCGGCGGCCTTCCGGACGGGCGTCTGCGATGTCACGCAGATCACGGTGCGCGCCCCCGCGTGAGGCGAAGGGGCCGTTCGCGCTGGCCTGCCTGCGCGCGGTCTGACAGGGTGCGCGCGACCGCGACCCGGAGTGACCATGAGCGACACCAGTTTTTTCGTGATGCCGCCCTTTGACGACGCCGACCTTGTGGCGCAGGTCTGTGGCGCGCCCGTCGACCATGCGAGCGGGGCGGGAACCCGTGTCGCGGGCGACCGCTCGGGGCTGCTGGTGACCATCCCCACGGCCCCGTCGGCGGCGCGGGACCGGTTGTTGTTCTGGCTTGCGGTGCACGATGCGCAACCCCGGCCGGGCACGGCCCGCGCCGTTGGCGAACCTGGCCCGGTGCAGGTGTGCGCGGCGCCGGCCGGGCCGCTAGCCGGACGTGTGTTCGACGGGCCGCTCGACGACACGTGGCGGGCGATCTGGCGCGAAGCAGTGCCCGAGATCATGTCCGTCATGGGACGGCAGGACAGCGCGACGGTGCGCGCACGCCTGCCGATGATCTGGTCGCGCGCCGCGTCGCGCGTGCGCGGTCAGGGCACGGCACGTCGATCGCTGTCGGGGCTCGACGCGCGGCATGTACGCCTGTCCGCAGTGGACCGGCCCTATGCCAAGTTCTTCACGGTCGAGGACATGATCTACAGCCATGACCGGTTTGATGGCACCGACAGCGGGCCGCTGGAACGTGCCGTCTTTGTCGGGACCGATGCGGTGACCGTGCTGCCCTGGGATCCGGTGCGCGACCGCGTGCTCGTGATCGAACAGATGCGCGCCGCACCTCTCGCGCGGGCCGACCCGCAGCCATGGCTGATCGAACCGGTGGCGGGCCGGATCGACCCCGGCGAGACGCCCGCGGACGCCGCCCGGCGGGAAACCGTCGAAGAGGCGGGGCTGACCTTGACCGCGCTGCACAAGGTCGGCGAATACTACCCGACCACGGGCGCGTTCTCGGAGTATCTCGTCAGTTATGTCGGCATCGCCGATCTGCCCGACGGTGCCGCAGGGCAGGGCGGGCTGGCGTCCGAGGCCGAGGATATCCGCGGCCATGTCATGCCCCGCGCGCGGCTGATGGATCTGATCGCGGACGGGCAGGCGCCGGTCGGGCCGCTGCACCTGACGGCCTTCTGGCTGGCGTTGAACGCGGATCGCCTGCGTCAGTCCGGTTGAAACCCGCGCCGCGCCTGCCTAGAGAAGCGCAATACCCACCGGAGGACCCGCCCATGACCATCCATGCCGATCTTGCCGCGGCCGTCGGGAACACGCCGCTGATCCGGCTCAACCGTCTGAGCGACGCGACGGGCTGCGAGATCCTCGGCAAGGCGGAATTCATGAATCCCGGCCAGTCGGTCAAGGATCGGGCGGCGCTCTACATCATCCGGGACGCGGTGGCGCGCGGGGCGCTCGAACCGGGCGGCACCATCGTCGAAGGCACGGCGGGCAACACGGGCATCGGGCTTGCGCTCGTGGGCGCGTCCATGGGGTTCAAGACGGTGATCGTGATCCCGGAAACCCAGAGCCAGGAAAAGAAGGACATGATCCGGCTGGCGGGTGCGGATCTCGTGCAGGTGCCCGCGGCGCCGTATCGCAACCCCAACAACTACGTGCGCTATTCCGGGCGGCTGGCCGAGACGCTGGCGAAAACCGCCGAGCACGGCGCGATCTGGGCCAACCAGTTCGACAACACGGCCAACCGACAGGCCCATGTGGAAACCACCGGGCCGGAGATCTGGGACCAGACCGGCGGCAAGGTGGACGGCTTCGTCTGCGCTGTGGGATCGGGTGGCACCATCGCCGGGGTCGCGGCGGCACTGCAACCGAAGGGCGTGAAGATCGGCCTTGCGGACCCCGAGGGGGCCGCGCTCTACAGTTTCTACACCGAAGGCGAGCTGAAATCCGAAGGCACGTCCATCACCGAAGGCATCGGGCAGGGCCGGATCACGGCGAACCTCGAAGGCTTCACCCCGGACATGGCGTATCGCGTGCCCGACGCCGAGGCGCTGCCCATCGTGTTCGACCTGCTGTCGCAGGAAGGTCTGTGCATGGGCGGATCGACGGGGGTGAACATCGCCGGCGCTGTGCGCATGGCGCGCGAGATGGGGCCGGGGCACACGATCGTCACGATCCTGTGTGATTACGGCACACGCTATCAATCCAAGCTCTACAATCCGGCTTTCCTGCGCGAAAAGGGGCTTCCCGTGCCGCACTGGCTCGACCGGGCTGCGCCCGATATTCCCACCGTTTTCGAAGACTGATCCATCATGCTTCATTCATGCCTGTTCCGCCTGCGTCTTCTGGCGCTGATCCTCGGCCTGTCGCTCGCGCCCGCAATGGCGCCGGGGCAGGCGCTCGAACCCGGGCTGTTCGACGAATGGTCGTCCATGGTCAGCCGGGTGGACCGGGTGCTGGCGCAGGACCTTGCCAATGACGCCACGCTGGAACGGCTGCGCGCGCAGGTGGCCGACTACCGCGACCGGTTCCTGGCCGCCGAGAATGCCAACCGCGGCCAGATCGACCGGCTTCAGCGGCAACTCGACAGTCTCGGGCCGGCCCCGGCCGAGGGGGAGACCGAACCGGAAGAAGTGGCCGAACGACGCGCCACCCTGACGGCCGAAATCGCCGCGCAGCGCGCCCCCGCCGTGCGCGCATCCGAGGCATTCGTGGAAGCCGATGCGCTTGTGCGCGAGATCGACGGGCAGTTGCGCGCGCGCCAGACCCGCCAGATTCTCGAACGCTCGCCGCTGCCGGTGAACCCTCTGAACTGGGAAGAGCCGCTGGACGAAATCCGTCGCACCGTCCTGCGCGTGCCCGAGGAGGTGCTGTCGCGGCTCGGCAATGCCGACACCCGGACCGAGATCATCGGTAACCTGCCGTCCGCCGCGCTGTCGCTGATCCTTGGCGTGCTTATGGTGTTCCGCAGCCGGGCCTGGGCCGCCGGCATCGCCCGCAGGGTGAACGCCGTGAAAGCCCCCATCCCACGCAAGCTGTTGCGGCTCGTGATCGTGATCGCCGAACTGGCGCTGCCGTGGATCGGGTTGACCCTGCTTGTCGCGGCCCTGCAGCTCACGGGCATTTTTGGGCCGACGGGATCGAGCGTGCTTCTGGCTGTCGTCGCCTTCGGCTTCGCAATGATCGCCGGGACATGGCTGGTCAACCAGCTTTTCCCGCGCGAACAGGGCAGCGAAAGCCCGCTTCGGCTTGCACAGGTATATCTCGGCAAGGCACGGCGCATGTCCTACCTGCTGGTGCTGACGCTCTCGCTCTTTCAGGGGCTGACCGTTCTGGACCAGCGCCTGCAACTCGATGCGCTGACCATCGCCTATCTCGGGTATATCCTGAGCCTGCTGACGGCCTATGCGCTGTTCCGCATCTCGCGTTTCTACCGCCGGTCCGTGGGCCATGCAGAGGGCCAGAGCGAACGCGCCTTCGCCGACGCCGTGGTTACGGTTCTCGCGGTGATCGGAATGCTGGCGTCGGTACTGTCCGTCATCGTGGGGCTGGCCGGCTATGTCGAACTGGCCGGGCGGGTCATCTATCCCGCCGCGGGCACGTTCCTGCTGTTCGGTTTCCTGGCACTGGTGCAGCGCGCGTTCGGGGATTTCTACGGGGCGCTGTCCCGGCAGGCCGCCGTCAAGGACGCGTCCGACGAAGAACCTGCCGAGGGGCTGATCCCGACCCTGTTCGGCGTGTTGCTGATCCTCGCATCGCTGCCCGCGCTCGCGCTCATGTGGGGCGCGCGGGTCACGGACCTGACCGAGTTGTGGAGCACGCTGCGCGGCGGCTTCCAGCTTGGCGAGGTGCGGATCTCGCCGACCGAGTTCCTGACCTTCCTACTGATATTCCTGATCGGCTACATGGTCACGCGGCTGGTCCAGGGCGGCTTGCGCAACACGATCCTGCCCAAGACGAAGATGGATATCGGCGCGCGCACCGCGATCGTATCGGGTGTTGGATATATCGGCATCTTCCTTGCAGCGATCATCGCGATCACCACGGCTGGGATCAACCTGTCGGCCTTCGCCATCTTCGCCAGCGCGCTTGCGGTCGGCATCGGGTTCGGCCTTCAGACCATCGTGCAGAACTTCGTGTCGGGCATCATCCTGCTGATCGAACGCCCGGTGGCCGAAGGCGACTGGATCGAGGTCGGCGGGATCATGGGCATCGTCAAGTCGATCTCGGTGCGGGCCACCAAGATCGAAACCTTCGACCGTACCAGCGTGATCGTGCCCAACGCCGATCTCGTGTCCGGGGTCGTCACCAACTGGACGCGCGGCAGCGCCATGGGCCGGGTGATCGTCACGGTAGGCGTGTCGTACGGGACCGACACCCGCAAGGTCGAAAAGATCCTGACCGAGATCGCCAACGCCCATCCGATGGTGATGATCTCGCCGCCGCCTGCAGTCATCTTCGCGGGCTTCGGCGCGGATTCGCTGGATTTCGAGATCCGCGCGATCATTCGTGACGTGAACTTCCTGCTCGGCGTGAAATCCGACCTGAACCATGAGGTCGCCCGCCGCTTTACCGAAGAAGGGATCGAGATCCCGTTCGCGCAGCGCGACATCTGGCTGCGCAACCCGGAGGCGCTGGCGCCGCGCGCGCCCGCGACGGATCTTCCCTCCGGCGACGGGACGGCCGATCCCGCCTGATCCGGCGCGCTTTTTGACGGCCCCGGGACAGGTCTCGCACCCGCGTATCCTGCACCCGGGCGCTGGAACCGTTCCGGGGTCGCGCAGCCTCAGATGACGATCGGCGCCGCGGCGCGTTCCGCTGTCTGCACGGCGCTCATGGCCGCCAATGCCGAACTGCGCGGGTTGTCGGGCAGGGCGTTGCCTTCGATCCGGAACTGGAAGCTGCCGAAATCCCCCTCCGCATGGATTTCGTGGATGTTTCGCGAAACGGTCGGATCGGCGATCAACTCGACCTCCGTGGCGTCGAAGCCCAGACCGGCAAGCGCGACGGCCGCCGCGACATTCGCATTCTTGGGGTAGCGGGTCGCCGCCTCGCGCGCGGAGCCCTTGAAATGGGTCTGCGGCGTCTCGCCCATCGACAGCAGGTCAAGGCTGTCGTCCGCGGGCGACCCGAGCCAGCCCCGCGGCGGTTTCCGCCCGACATAGCGCACGGCGGCAAGGCTGCCGATGCGCGCGGCCGACAGGCAGTCCAGCGCACCGATGGCGCCGCTCGCAAGATGCAGCCGCGAATTTCCCTCGATGGCGGCCTGCGCCAGCCTGTCCGCCAGCGCCTGTTCCGCCAGCGCGCCAAGCGACACGGTCGTCATGTCGTAGCCCGCGCGCAGCATGTCCGGCCCATGTGCCGCCAGCCCGGAATGGCCCGCGCAGTCGATCACATGCGCGATGCCGGGTGGCAGATCCCGCGCGGCGGTGACGGGTACGGGGTCGTCCGGGGAAGCCCTTTTCATGTGTGCCGCACGTTCCGGTCGAAGCACAAGTGCCCCGACGCGATGCCCGCGCTCCACGAGCCTGCGCATCACGTACTGCGCGATCGCGCCTTGGCCGATGATGGCGAAGTTCATGTTGGTTCCTCCCTTGGGGTACGTGCGCTCAGGCCCGCCGATTCTCGGGTTTCTGCGGCGCTCCGCAAGATGCCTGCCGCAGCCCTGTCTAGGAAGGCATGTGATTTAGAAAACAATTTCAAATCCTTGCGTGATCAGTGTGACGCCGGCGCAAGTTGATACTTGTGTAGATGCGATTGTCGAATACACTAAATTGACTTTGGTAGGCAATCGCGGTGAGGCGAATGGCACGCGGAACACAACCGATCACGGCGACTACGGGCGGCCCCAAACGCGCCGGAAACACGGTCGCGTCGGTCCATGAGCGCTTGCGCTCGATGATCATCGAGTTCGAATTGCGGCCGGGTGAGCGTCTCAACGAAATGCACCTGACCGAGGTTCTCGATGTGGGGCGCACGCCGCTGCGCGAGGCGATCAACCGGCTCCTTGCAGAAGACCTCGTGGAGTTCCGGCCCAATCGCGGGTTCTTCATTCGGCAGGTGGACGTGAAGGAGATCGAAGACCTGTTCGAGATGCGCGGAATCGTGGAAGTGGCCGCCGTGCGGTTCGTGGTGGCGCGCGCGAACGATTTCGACATCGAGAGCCTCGCCGATCATTGGGCCACCGTGCTGCGGAACTACCCGGGTTCCAATCCCGACGATCTCGTGCGGCAGGATGCGATGTTCCATGAACGCCTGGCAGCCCTTTCGGGCAACTCGGCGATCCTCGCATCCGTGCGCGGCATCAATTCGCGGATTCATTTCGTCCGCTGGGCCGACCTGCACGGGGAGGACCGCAAACGGACCTTTGAGGAACACGCCGCGATCCTGTCCGCGATTACCGCACGGGACGCGGATCGCGCCGCCGACCTGATGTTCGACCACGTGACCCATCGCGCCGGTGGGCTGCGTCGCGCCATCGCGGATGGCCTGCTGATGGGGCTTTCGCGGCCCGCCAACACGGCCGGACCGGCGCCGGAAAGATCAACAGGAGACATCGCATGACCGATGCCGCTATTCCGGGCAAGACAGCCGACCAGGGCGCCACGCTGGTACGCGCACTGGAGGATGGCCAGAGCTTCTGGCAGCCGGTGCCGGCGAACGGCTTCGTGCGCTGCCTTCTGAACAGCGCCGAGGTCGGCGCCGAGCATCCGTTCTCGATCGGAACGCAGACGGTGGCGCCGCACGGATGTCATGTGCGCACCCATGCCCATGACCGCCACGAAGAGGTGATCTATTTCCTCGAAGGCGCGGGCCGGATCGAGATCGACGATGGCGAAACGGTCGCGCAGGCCGCGCCGGGTACGATCGTGTTTCTGGGACGCAACCGCCGCCACTCTTTCATCAACGACCGCGACGTGCCGCTGACGTTCCTGTGGTTGCTGATGCCCGCGGGAATCGAACGGTTCTTCGAACGGATCGGGCGGCAAAGGAAGCCGGGCGATCCCGCGCCGGAGCCGTTCCCGCGCCCTGAGAACGTCGCCCAGATCGAGGCGGAAACCGTCTTCGCCGCACCCCCGCTGCCGGAAAGGAAGTGACCATGCGTATCATCGAGGAACGCGATTATCGCACGAAACCCGGCAAGGCCGCAGAGTTCGTGCGCATCTACGAGGAACACGGCCTGCCGATCCAGAAGGAGCTGCTGGGCGAGTTCCTTGGCTACTTCATCAGCGATGTGGGTGAGTTGAACCGGGTCGTCGCCCTTTGGGCCTTCGACAGCATGGATGACCGGCTTGCCCGGCGCGATGCGATGATGGCCGATCCGCGCTGGTCCACATATCTCGACATGGTGTTGCCGCTTCTGGACCAGCAGCAGAATCGCTTCCTGCGCCCGACTGCATTCTCCCCGATCCAGTGAGCTGCGCATGAGCAACCAGCGCCAACCCATCGGCATCGTCGGCTGCGGCATCATCGGGGCATCCTGGGCGCGGGCATTCCTGCGCGCCGGTCATCCGGTCGTGGTCCATGACCCTTCCGCCGATCTCGCCGCGCTGCGCGAAGCGGTGGCCGAGGCGTGGGATGCCGGGCGGTTGACCCATGCGGACCGGATAGAGAGTCTCGCCTGCTGTGTCTACGTGCAGGAGTCGATCGTCGAGGACGCGGCGGCCAAGCGGGCGCTGTTCGAAACGCTGGACGCGATCCTTCCGGCAGAGACGGTGGTTGCCAGTTCGACCTCGGCGCTGTGCATGTCCGACCTCGTGCCCGATCTTGCGGGCCGGGCCCGGTTCCTCGTGGCGCATCCCGCGTCGCCGCCCCATGCCCTGCCGGCTGTCGAGATCGTGCCGGCCCCCTTCACTGCGCCTGACAGTGTCGCAAGGGCAGAGGATATTCTGTGTGCCATCGGGCAGACTCCCGTGCGCCTGAACCGCGAGGTGCGGGGTTTCGTGCTCAACCGGCTTCAGGCGGCCATGCTCATGGAAATGATCGGCCTCGTACGAGACGGCATCGTCAGCGCCGAGGGCGTGGATGCCCTGATGCGCGACAGCTTCGGCATGCGATGGGCGATCATGGGCCCGTTCGCCGGTGTCCATCTGAACGCGCCGGGCGGTATCGCCGATTATTTCGCGCGCTATGCCCCGATGTTCGACGGGTTCTGCGCCGACGGAGAGACTTTGGCCGACAGGCTGCCACCGGATACGCTGGACGCCTTGCAGGCGCATGCCACGGCGCGGGTGCCGCTGGAGGATATCGCCGCAAGGCGCGCGTGGCGTGACGACGCGCTGGTCGGCCTGCGGGACTGGCGCGCCGGGGTAGCATCATGATGCGGGGTGTTGCGGGTCTCTACGTGACCGCCATCGACGGTGTGAACATCGTCGCCAAGGGTGTTCTGGGTCTTCTTCTGCTCTGGATGACCATCGCCACCTTCACGCAGGTGCTGGTGCGGTTCGTCTTCACCAATTTCGGGCTGTCGGTTTCGGCACCCTGGACCGAAGAAACCGCCCGCTACGCGATGATCTGGATCGTGTTCATCGGACTCGGCGTCGGGTTCCGGCGCGGGCTGCTGCTGTCGCTGACCTTCATCGTGGACGGTGTCGGTGACCGGCTGGGCCAGGTCTTGCGCTATGCCGCGCTGGCCGTGTCCTTCGGTTTCCTGCTGACGATCTGTCATTTCGGCCTCGACTTCGTGGAATTCGGGCGCATCGAACGGTCCCCCGCGCTGTCGCTGCCCAAGACCTGGGTCTACTGGGCGCTGCCGGTCGGTGCCGTTCTCGGCTGCGCGAACATCGTCGCCCTTGTCACCGATACATGGCTGCACGGCGCGGACATCCGCACCACGAGCCTTCCCGACCGGCGGGAGGACTGACCATGGGCATCACGCTGATCCTTCTGCTGCTCTTGTTCGGCGCCAGCGTGCCGATCGCCATCGGGCTGGGCCTTGCCCCGATCCCCGCGCTGATGGATCGCGGCATGTCGCTGATCGTCGTGCCGCAGACCGTGTTCGAGGCGCTGGACAGTTTCGCGCTCATGGCGCTGCCGTTCTTCATCCTTGCGGGCACGTTGATGGACCGCGCCAGCATCGCCGACCGTCTGGTGGCCTTCGCCCATGCGCTGGTGAACTGGTTCCGGGGCGGGCTGGGTGCCGCGGCCGTCCTGTCGACGATGTTCTTCTCGACCGTGTCGGGCTCGTCCTCGGCCACGGCGGCAGCCATCGGATCGACGCTGATCCCCAAGATGGAAAAGGCACGCTACCCCCGGCCCTTCGGCGCGGCGATCATCGCGTCCTCGGCTGAACTGGGCGTGATCCTGCCCCCGTCGGTCCCGATGATCATCTACGGCGTGGTCACAGGTGTGTCGATCACCGACCTGTTCCTTGCCGGGATCGTGCCGGGGCTGATGATCGGCATCTCGCTCATCCTCACCATCACGGTCCTGACATGGCTGCACGACTACGGAGATGCCGTGCCGTTTTCCTTCGGCCCGTGGCGGCGCGAGGTCTGGCGCACCTTCCGCCGCGCCATGCTGTCGCTGTGCATGCCCGTCATCATCCTTGGCGGTATTTACCTCGGTGTCTTCACCGCGACGGAAGCGGCGGTGGTCGCCGTGGTCTTCGCCTTCGTCGTGGGCAAGTTCGTCTACCGCACCATCGCGTGGCGCGACCTGCCGCAGATCCTGTCCTCAGCGGCGCTGTCCTCGGCGGTGATCCTTGCCATCGTGGGCTTCGCGGCGGTGCTCGCCTATGCGCTGGCGCTGTTCCAGGCACCGCAGAAGGTCGCGGCGCTCATGCTGTCGATCTCGGACGACCCGGTCGTCTTCCTTCTGCTCGCCAATCTTCTTCTGCTCGTGGTGGGAATGTTCATGGAAACATTCGCCGCCATCATCATTCTCGGCCCCGTGCTTGCGCCCGTGGCGCTGACGCTCGGTATCAACCCCGTCCATTTCGGGATCGTCATGATCACCAATCTTGCGGTGGGCATGGTGACACCCCCGGTCGGGGTGAACCTGTTCGTGACCTGCTCGGTCGCGGGCATCCGGGTCGAGGAAATAGTGAAACCGCTGCTGATCTTCCTCGCGGTTTTGCTGATCAACCTGGCGGCGATCACCTATCTGCCGCTGGTCCTTTGAACCAGAAACGACAGGGAAAACCATGAAAATGCTGAACCAGGCCGCGGCCAGCGCGGCACTCGCCCTTGCGGCCGGCACGGCCGCCGCACAGACGGAACTCAACATTGCCCACGTCCTCGGGGACACCTCGAGCTACCAGATCGCGTCCGAAAGACTGGCGGAACTGGTCGCGGAGCGGACCGATGGCGAGGTCGTCATAAACGTGTTCAACCAGGGCGCGCTTGGTGGCGAATTGAAGCTGACGCAGGGGCTTCGCACCGGGACGGTGGATCTTGCATTCATTTCCACCGCCTCTCTCGAAAACACGATCCCCGAGATGAAGGTCTTCTCCCTTCCGTATCTCTTCACCTCGAAGGCCGAGGCCTATGATGCGCTCGCCGGTGCTGAAGGGCAGGCGCTTCTGGAGGTCTTCGAGAATTACGGGATACTCGGGCTGGGCTGGGGCGCGATCTATGAACGCTCGACCCCGTCGACATCGCCGATCACGACCGTGGAAGACTTCGATGGCACGAAGATCCGCGTGATCCAGGCACCCGGCTGGGTTCAGACCTACGAAGCGCTCGGGGCGCAGGCCACCCCGCTCGCCTATGGCGAACTGTTCCTTGCCTTGCAGAACGGCATCGTCGATGCCGCCGAACTGGCCCCCGACCAGACCGTGGGCGACGGGTTCGCCGAAGTCATCACCGACTACACGTTCACCCGCATCCACCAGTTGCCGTCGCTGATGCTGGGGTCGGCGATGCTGTCCAACAAGCTGACCGACGAACAGTTGGCCATCGTGCGTGATGCCGCGGCGGAGGCGCTGGCCGACGGCATCGCGGCCCATGACGACGCGACCGAAGCGGCGGTCGAGACCATGACCGAGCAGGGCATCGCGATCCATGAACCCGATCTTGCGCCCTTCATCGAGCAGGCTCGCACGGCATGGCCCGGCCTGATCGAGGATATCCCCGGCGGCATGGACATGGTGGACCGCCTGTCCGGCGGCGCGATGTGAGACGCGCGGACGGGCAGGGGTGATCCTTGCCCGTCCCAATGCGAGGAAGTGGCAGGTCGGTATGGTTGACGATGACGTGACGCAGGCCGGGTCCGGTCGGGTGCGGATCGCGGGACAGCGGTCGGCGCCGCCAGTGCTGCTGGTGTCTGGGCTTAGCGGGACGGCGGGCTTCTGGGACCCGGTGCAGACCCGTCTTGCGGCGCGCTTCCGGGTGGCCAGCTATGACCAGCCCGGCTGCGGGGCTTACCCGCCGCAGGATGACGCGGTGACCATCGCGAGCCTTGCACGGGATGCGGCCGCTGTCAGCCGGTCGGTCTTCGGTGATCGTGCCGTGACCGTCATCGGTCATTCCACGGGCGGCGCCATCGCACAGATGCTGGCAGCCACCCGGCCCGACCTTGTCGCGAAGCTCGTGCTCAGCGGGACGTGGCAGACCGCCGATCCTTACATGGTCGCGCTATTCGGCTATCGGGCGGCATTGCTGCGGCAGGCGCCGGGCCTGGCGGCTGGTCTGACCGCGTTGCTGACGCGCGATCCGGGGGACATCGGCGCCGACGATCTGGCCCTGCCGCCGCAGACAGCCACGGCAACCTCCACGACCCTTGCGCGGATCGATGCGCTTCTGGCTTTCGATGGCACGGATTTGGCGGACCGGATTCGCGCCCCCACGCTTGTGATCGGTGCGCAGGACGACCGGATCGTGCCGCCGTCCCGCCAAAGGGCGCTGCACGCCGCGTTGCCCGGCAGCGCATTGCACATGCTGCCCGACGGGGGGCATTTCTTCCCGGCATCCCGCCCCGACAGCTTCGTCGCCCGTGTCGACGACTGGCTGGCCGACGACGCTGCGGCGAAACCGCGGCCCACACCAACACTCGATGGAGACAGGAATTGACCGATCTGGAAGGCGCGACTGCCCTTGTCACAGGTGCCGCGAACGGAATTGGCGCGGCCTGCGCGGGCGCCCTGCACGCCGCCGGCGCATCAGTCCGGCTGCTCGATATCGATCAACCTGCCGCCGACAAGCTGCGCAGCACCGCGCATATCGTGGACATCACCGACGAGACGGCGGTGCAGGCACATTTCGCCCAACACGGTCCGGTGGACATCCTGGTCAATTGCGCCGGTATCGTGCCCGGTGGGTCCATCGCCGATTGCAGCACCGCGGATTTCAGGTCCGCTCTCGATGTCAACGTGACGGGTACTTTCCTCGTTACCCGCGCTGCGGTGCGCGAGGCGCTTGCCGCGGGTCGGCCCTTGTCGATCGTGAATATCGCTTCGGTGATCTCGTCCATCGCCACGGCGCCGGACCGGCTGGCCTATGCGACCAGCAAGGCCGCGATCATCGGCATGACCAAGTCGGTCGCGCTCGATTTCATCAAGGACGGCATTCGGTGCAACGCGGTCTGCCCTGGGACCATCGACACCGCCGCACTCCGTGAACGGATCGCCACGCGCAGCGAGGCACTGGGCGGCGAGACCCGCGCGCTGGAGGTGTTCAACAACCGCCAGCCCATCGGACGCATGGGCACGCCAGAGGAAATCGCGCAGCTGGTGCTGTTTGTGGCGAGCGACCGGGTCGGATTCATGACCGGGACGGAACTGACAGCCGATGGCGGCTTCTCGCTCTGATCGGGCGGCGGGGACGGACTGCCGCGCAGACATGCGCGCATGGGCGACGGGGCGGGATCGCGTCGTCCTTTCTGTGCCGAGGCTGTCGTCGGCTTGACACCGGAACTTCCCTGACATGTCGGATCGGTGGCCGGCACTGCCGGACCGTCATGCGTGGGCTGCGTTGTCCGTGCGCGCCGACTGTCATCGATCCGCAGGCTAGGCGTTCGCCGAGCCAGCGCCTGCGTGGTGCCTTGGCTCGCAGCGCCGTGTGCGCGAGGAGTCTGATGCGCGCCTGTCATAGGCAGAAGCTATGGCGACAGCAAAGACATCGTTATTGTGGATGCACGTCGGATGTTCGACCTTCTGCACGAAAGTCGCGGGAGGAACAGAATGCAGAACACTAAGGTCTTTATCGGCGGCGTCTGGAAGACTCCCGAAGGCGCGGGAACGATCGAGATGCTGGCGCCGTCCACGGGCGAGGTGATCGGCAGCATCGCGCGCGGAACACCCAAGGATATCGACGCCGCCGTGCGCGCCGCGCGGTTCGCGTTCGAGGGCGCGTGGGGCCAGACGGCCGCCGTGGACCGTGGCCGGCTGCTGAGCCGGCTGGGCCAGAAGATCCTCGAACACGAGGACGAGTTGACCGAACTGGAGGCGCGCGACACGGGCAAGGTGCTGACGCTGGCGCGCAACGATGTGCGGGCCGCCGCGCGCTATTTCGAATTCTACGGCGGTGCTGCCGACAAGCTGCACGGCGAAACCATCCCGTTCCTCAACGGCTACCAGGTGATGATCCTGCGCGAGCCGCGCGGCGTCACCGGCCATATCATCCCGTGGAACTATCCCGCGCAGATGTTCGGACGCACGATTGCGCCGACGCTTGCGGCGGGAAACACCGCCGTGCTGAAACCCGCCGAGGAAGCCTGCCTGTCCTGCGTCCGGCTTACCGAACTGGCCGAGGAGGTCGGCTTTCCCGCGGGCGTGCTCAACCTTGTCACCGGCCTTGGCGAAGAGGCGGGTGCCGCGCTCAGTTCCCATCCCGACATCGACCTGATCTCGTTCACCGGCTCGCCCGAGGTCGGCGTGCTGATCCAGACCGCCGCTGCGCGCAACCATGTGCCTTGCGTTCTGGAACTGGGCGGGAAGTCGCCGCAGATCGTGTTCGCCGATGCCGACCAGGACAAGGCGATCGAATCAATTGTCGGCGCCATCGTGCAGAACACCGGGCAGACCTGTTCCGCGGGCAGCCGGGTGCTGGTCGAACGCGCGATCTATGACGATTTTCTCAAGGCCCTGACCAAGCGGTTCAAGACCTTGCGTGCCGGTCCCCACTGGAAGGACGTGAATTGCGGCCCCGTCATCTCGAAGGTCCAGCAGGAGCGTGTTCTCGGGTTTCTCGACCGTGCCCGCGCAGATGGCATCGAGGCCGCGGCCGAGGGGACGATCGACGACGACGGTCATGACGGCGGCTTCTTCGTGCCGCCCACGCTGTTCCGCCTGGTGCCGCGCGACCACGAGCTTGCCCGAGAGGAGGTCTTCGGGCCCGTTCTGGTGGCTATCCCCTTCGATGACGAAGCGGACGCCATCGCACTTGCGAACGGCACCGATTATGGCCTGATCGCCGGGGTCTGGACCGACTCGGGCGCGCGGCAGATGCGCCTCGCCAAGGCGATCCGGGCGGGGCAGGTCTATGTCAACGGCTACGGTGCCGGAGGCGGGATAGAGCTGCCTTTCGGCGGTTTCAAGAAAAGCGGCCACGGGCGTGAAAAAGGGTTCGAAGCCCTGCGCGAGTTCACCGTGGCCAAGACCGTCGTCTTCAATCACGGCTGAGCCATCGGCCTGACGGCCCCGTCCCCGGTGCGGGACGGGTCAATCGACCGCGGAGAAATGCCGCGGCACTCAAGGGAGGAAGTCCATGACCATCATTCGCAACACGTCGGTGTCGATCCTTGCACTCGGCGCCGTACTGGCGGCCGTACCCGCACAGGCGCAGGAGGTGCGCGCGCGTCTCGGCCACGTCTTCGCCATCGGCAGCCCCGTGGATCGTGCGAGCGAGAATTTCGCGACCTGCGTCGGTGAGCGCACCGACGGCGCCATCGAGATCACAGTTTTCCCCAACAGCCAGCTTGGCGGCGACGAGGCACTGGGGCGTGACCTGTCCCGCGGCGGGCTGGAATTCGCGTTCCTCAACCCCGGGTCGCTGACGGGTCTCGATCCGCTGATGGATATTCACTATCTGCCATATATCGTCAGCAGCTTCGAAGAAGCCGACAAGGTGTTCTACAATCCCGACGGCATCCTTCAGACGACCCTGCGCGAAACGATGGCCGACCGCGGCATGCATGCCTTCGGGTTCTTCGAACTGGAATTTCGCGCGGTCACGAACTCGGTCCGCCCGGTCGAAACGCTTGACGACATGCAGGGCCTGAAGCTGCGGGTGCCCGGTTCGGCGTCGATCCGCGGGTTCTTCGACGCCACGGGCGCGCAGAC
The DNA here is from genome assembly GCF_003254465.1 of Meridianimarinicoccus zhengii. Classification (GTDB taxonomy): domain Bacteria; phylum Pseudomonadota; class Alphaproteobacteria; order Rhodobacterales; family Rhodobacteraceae; genus Meridianimarinicoccus; species Meridianimarinicoccus zhengii. The sequence continues at coordinate 22,256 of NZ_QDFI01000033.1, read as the reverse complement.
CGTGACGATGCCCTTCCCGGAACTGTTCGTGGCGCTCCAGCAGGGCACCGTCGACGGGCAGGACAACGGCGCGTCGATCACCTACAACTCGCGGCTGTTCGAGGCACAGCCCCACATGACGCTGACGAACCATGTCTATGCGATGGGTGCGGTCACGGCGGGCCAGCGGTTCTGGGACGGGCTGCCCGAGGCGCAGAAGACCGCGATCCAGCAGTGCAGCGACGAGGCGACGGCCCAGCAGATCAAGGACAACCGCGCGCTGAACGGCGAGTTCCTGGCGAATATCGAAGAAGGCGGGACCGCGGTCGTGACCTTGTCCGATGCGGAAATGGCCCGCTTCGTCGAGGTCGGCCGGTCGCTCTGGAGCGAGCTCGAAGACGTTTACGGCGCCGAGCGGATCGAAGCCCTGCGCGCCGAAGTCGGCCAGTAAGCTGCACCCATGCGGGCCACGTAAGTTGGCTTCGCAAACGTCGGCTTCCGGGCGTGGGTTTCGACCTTTGCCCGGAATGCCGTGGCACGACATGAACGGGGGGCGCAGCCGGTATGGCGACGGGGTATGACAGGCAATTGCCCGTTCTCGTGCGCGCGATGAACGGGATCGAGAGGCGGCTGGGCGCCGTCGAGCGGCACGTGACGGCGCTTGCGCTTCTTGCGGCCGTGCTGGGCATCCTCGCCGGTGTCGTCGTCCGGTTCTTCGACCTGAACCTGCCGAACTTCGGAGAGATCGCCATGGTCGCCATGTCGCCGCTCACCTTCGTGGGGGCAGCAAGATGCACTGCGCTCAGGCGGCATATCTCCATCGATGTCATCGACCTCGTGCCGGTCCCGTGGCTCCGGCGCGTGGTGCACGGGGTGGCGACCTTCGCGACGCTGTGCTTTTCCGCCTATTTCACGGTGCTGTCCTACGGTCTGTTCCGCTACATGCGCGACAGCGGCGAGACGCTGATCGATCTCGGCACGCCGGTCTGGATCCCCGTCCTCTTTCTCGTGATCGGCATGGCGCTGATGTGCCTGCATGCGGGCTTCGATCTTGTCCGTACGCTTTTGGGCCATGACAGCGACCCGCGGCAGGACATGGATGTGGAGCTCACGGCATGAGCGTCGTCGTCATCGGCCTTCTCGCGTTACTCGTTCTCGGCACGCCCATCGCGGTGGCCTGTGCGCTGATCGTGTTTCTCAATGCCGACCGGCTGCGGGTCTGGCCGGACAGCCTTGTTGGGATCCCCTACGACAGCGTGTCCAGCTTCGCGCTCATCGCGATCCCGCTGTTCATGCTCGTGGGCGATCTGATGAACCGGGGGCAGCTTACAAACGCCATCGCGCGCAGTGCCGACCGGCTTCTTGGGCGCGTGCGGGCGGCCTTCGGCTACATCATGATCGTGGCCAGCGCGATCATGGGGGCGATCACCGGGTCCTCGGTGGCGACCGTGGCCGCCATCGGATCGACCCTTGGCGGCGAGATGCGCCGACGGGGTTATCCCGGCGGGTATGTCGCGTCGCTGAACGCGGCGTCCGGGCTGCTTGGCGTGCTGATCCCGCCGTCGATCCCGCTGATCGTCTACGGTGCCACGGTCGGGGTGTCGATCTCGGACCTGTTCCTGGCGACCATCGTGCCGGGCCTTCTGATGACGCTCGCCTTCGCCGCCACGCATTTCGCCCTTTCGGCACGAATCCTGCCCGGTGGGCGAGAGGCCGCGGCGCCGGATGCGGCGGTCGCTCCGGCCGCGCAGCACGGCGCGGCCCCCGTGCTGGCGTTGCGCAGCGGGCGCACCCAAGCCGTCACCGCGCTGCTCATGCCGGTGATCGTCCTCGGCGGGATCTACGGCGGCATCTTCACCCCGACGGAGGCCGCTGCCGTCGCGTGCCTGTATGCCGTGGGCGCGGTCCTGTTGCTGCGCACGATGACCTTGCGCGACATTTACGGGGCGCTGGGTGTCGTGGCGGTCCCCGCGGCCGCCATCATGCTCATCATCGCGATGACCGGGATTCTCAACCGTGCGCTCGTGCTCAACCAGGTTCCGCAGGACATGGCGGCCTTCATGGTCGGCGTGTTCGACTCGCCGGTCCTGTTCCTGCTCAGCGTCTGCGCGTTGTTGTTCGTGGTCGGGATGTTCATGGAAACCAATGCGGCCGTGCTGCTGATGGGGCCATTGCTCGCCCCCGCGGCGATGGAGTTCGGCATCGATCGGGTCCATTTCGCGATCATCGTCGTGACCAATATCGAGATCGGCCTGATCACGCCGCCTCTTGCCGCAAATCTGTTCGTCGCTGCGCGCACGAACAACGTCCAGCTGTTCGAGATGCTGCGATATTTCGGATGGTTCCTCGCTGCCGCCATCGCCGTCGTGATGGTGCTGGTCTTCGTGCCCGCGCTGTCGCTCTGGTACCAAGCCTTCCTTTGAACTGGAAAGACCCATGACCAAACAACCATCGGTTTCCCGTGCCGCCGTGCTGCGCGAATTCGGCGCACCGCTTGTCATCGAGGACGTGCCGATCCCGGACCGGATCGAACCCGGCGCCATCCTCGTGAAGACGGACGCCTGTTCGATCTGCGGGACGGACGTGCATCTGGCCGCCGGGTCGCTGGCGCTGAAGGTGAACCTGCCGGTGATCATCGGGCACGAGATGACGGGCCGCATCGTGGCGTTCGGCGAAGGCGCCAACCGCGACAGCATCGGGCAGCACCTGAAGACGGGCGACCGGCTGCTGTGGACCCACACCGCTTGCGGTCATTGTTTCTACTGCACCGTCGCGCGGACCCCGACGCTTTGCGACAACCGCCGCGCCTACATGTACGAAACCATGGCCGAGTATCCCTACCTTCTCGGCGGGTTTTCAGAATACGGCTACGTGCTGCCCGAGTCCGGGCGCATCAAGGTCCCCGACAACGTGCACGAGGAAACCGCGAGCCTGTGTTCCTGCGCCTTCCGGTCGGTGATGAACGCGTTCAACAACCTTGGCGAGATCGACGCGCACGAGACGGTCGTGATCCAGGGGGTCGGGCCGCTCGGGCTTCTGGCCATCGCGGTGGCGCGGGTGCGCGGTGCGCGCAGTGTCGTCGCGATCGGCGCGCCGGACGGGCGGCTCGATCTGGCGGGGGAACTGGGGGCCGACCACGTCATCTCCATCGACCGCACCACGCCCGCGGAACGGCTGGACGAGGTCCGCAGGCTGACGGACGGGCGCGGCGCCGACATCGTGATGGAATTCACGGGGTATCCGCCCGCGTTCAACGAGGGTCTCGATATCGCGCGCAAGGGGGCACGTTATTGCATCGTCGGGCAGCTTGGCGAGGGCGAGGTGACAATCAAGCCGTCCACCATCGTCAAGAAGAACATCAACGTGATCGGCGCTTTTTCCGGCGATGCGAAAAGCTACTGGCAGGCGTTGCAGTTCGCCGCGCAGCACCAGGCGCAATTGCCGATCTCGAGGATCCTGACGGGCCGCTATGCGCTTGATGACGTGAACGTCGCGCTGGAGCGGATGCGCCGGCAGGAAGAAATCAAGCCCGTCATCACGTTTTCGAACTGAGGAGTCGAGATGCTGGAATTCGATCCGACCACCGACGGGCCGCTCAAGGATGTCCGCGTCATCGACATGTCCCGGCTCGTCGCGGGCAACATGGCCACCCATGTGCTGGCCGATTACGGCGCGGATGTCATCAAGATCGAACGCCCCGGCAAGGGCGACGACCTGCGCAACTGGCGCTGCATGGGCAAGGAGGTCTACTGGAAGGCCTATTCCCGCAACAAGCGCAGCTTCGCGCTGGATATCGGCACCGACGCGGGCAAGGCCGAGTTGCTGGCGCTGGTCGAAACGGCGCATGTGCTGGTCGAGAATTTCCTGCCCGGCAAGCTGGAGGAATGGGGCCTCGGCCCGGATACGCTGCTGGAACGCAATCCCGATCTGATCGTCCTGCGTATTTCGGGCTGGGGACAGACAGGCCCGTACCGGCACAAGCCGGGCTTCGGCACGCTGGTCGAGGCGATGTCGGGCTGGGCGTATCTGAACGGTCATGCCGACAAGCCGCCGACCTTGCCGCCGCTGGCGATGGCCGACACGGTCGCGGGGCTCTACGGCGCCGCTTCCGTGCTTACGGCCCTGCGCGCCGCCGAACGCAACGGGGCAGGGGGACAGGTGATCGACCTTTCGCTGTTCGAGCCTATCCTGTCGCTGATCGGCGCCGAAGCCATGCAGTACGAACTGACCGGTGCCCCGTCGATGCGCAGCGGCAACCAGTCCAGCCACACCGCCCCGCGGAACGTCTATGCCTGCGCGGACGGGGCCTATGTGGCCATGTCGGGATCGATGCAGTCGATGGCGATGAAGATCTTCGACACGATCGGACGCCCGGACCTGAAGGACGACCCCCGGTTCGCCACGAACGACGCGCGGGTCGCCAATCGCGATGCGCTGGACGAGATCATCGGGGCCTTCATCGCGCAGCGCAGCCAGGTAGACAATCTCGACCTGTTCGAAAGCCGTGGCGTGACGGTCGGACCCGTCTGCTCCGTCGCCGATCTGGTGGACCATCCCTATGTCACCGGCAGGATGGCGCTGATCGACCTGCCCGACGACGAGATGGGCACCGCCAAGATGCACAATATCGTGCCGCGCATGTCCGCGACCCCCGGCACGTTCCGGCGCCCCGCCCCGCGGCTGGGGGAACATACGGACGAGATTCGCGTCGAACTGGCGCAGCGCAAGTCGGAGGGCCGCGCATGACGCCGGATGCAACCCGTGTTCCGCCATGGCGGTCCTTTCTCTTCGTCCCGGTCCTGAACGACCGCTTCATCGACGGTGCGCCCGGCCGGGGGGCCGACGTGATCCAGCTCGATCTCGAAGACGCCATTCCGCCCGACCAGAAGGACGCCGCCCGCGCCCGCGTGGCGCAGGTCGCAGACACCCTCGCAGCGCGCGGCTGCGACGTGATCGTGCGGATCAACCGGCCCTGGCGGATGGCCCTGCCGGATATCGAGGCGGCGGTCTGCCCGGCGGTCCTAGCCCTGACCCTGCCGAAGGTGCCGCACGCCCAGCATGTCCGGTCCGTGGCCGAGGTGGTCGATGAACTGGAACGCGAACGGGGTATGACACCCGGTAGCACGCGCTTCGTGGCGATGATCGAAACGGCCGAGGGGCTGAACAACGTGCAGGCCATCGCCGCCGCCGATCCGCGCGTGTGCGGGGTCATCGTGGGGGCGGAGGATCTTGCCGTGTCCATGGGCATGCGCCCGACACCGGCGGCGCTGCGGCTGGCGAACCTTCAGACACTCCAGGCGGCGCGGGCGGCGGGCTGCGCACCGCTGGGCTTCGTCGGGTCGCTGGCGGATTTTTCCGATCTCGACGATTTCCGCGAGAAGATCCGCGAGGCCCGCGAACTGGGCTTCGTCGGTGCCTTCGCGATCCACCCGGCGCAGGTGCCGATCCTGAACACCGAATTCTCTCCGGGCGTCGCGGAAATCGAGCGGGCCGAAGCGCTCGTCGCCGCGTTCGAGCAGTCCATCGCAGAGGGGCACGGGGCGTTTGCATTCGAAGGGAAAATGGTTGATCTGCCGGTGGTGGAACAGGCGCGCGCCGTTCTGTCCCAGCGTGATGCGATCGCGGCGCGGCAGACGCGCTAGCCGATCCGCGCCACGCGTGCAGGGGGCGGGTGCGCGTGGAAGGTGTTTGCCGTGGACCTGAAGGACCTGAAGTGTCTCATCGCGATCTCGGAGCACGGGTCGCTGGGCCGTGCGGCCGAGGCCGAGAACATGTCCCAGCCATCGCTCAGCGTGCGGATCAGGGCGCTGGAGGACCATTTCGGGGTCGCGCTTTTCCTGCGCAGCAACAAGGGTGTGACGATCACCGACGAGGGCAGGGACCTCTTGCGGCACGCCCGCATCATCGTGCGCCAGTTCGAAGACGCCGAAGCGGAAATGCAGTTCCACCGCAGCAACCCGGTCGGGCTCGTCCGGCTGGGCCTCCCGACATCGCTCACGTCGCGGCTTGCGGCGCCGATCCTCGACAAGTGCATGTCGCAGTTGCCGAACGTGAAGGTGCGGATCGTCGAAAGCATGTCCGGCTACATCGTCCAGTGGCTGAAGGATGATGTCCTCGATCTCGGCGTGACCTTCGGCACCAACGCCCCGGCCGGGATCGACATCACCCACGTGGCGCGCGAGGATCTGCTGCTCGTCGCGCAGAGCGAAGCGATCCTCGCGCCCCTGTGCGATGCGGAGGGCAACGTGCCGTTTCCCGCATTGCACGAACTCGGAGTTGTCCTGCCCGGGCCGGAACACGGCTTGCGCGCGCTCATCGAAACGCTGGCGCGCCAGCAAGGCGTGCGCATCAACGCGGTGGTGGAAATCGACGCCTTCGGAGAGATCATGCGGCTCGTGTCGCATGGCTACGGCGTTACGGTCATGTCGTCCGCCGCGCTGCGTGACGGGGCGGCCTTCGGCCTGGTGGGCGCGCGCGTGGTTCGGCCGACGATTTCGCGCGTCGTGAACACCGCCGTGTCGACGGCGCACAAGCGGTCCCGCGCCTGCCGCGAAGTGACACGCATGATTCATGACGTGATCGATGAAGAGATCACGAAGCGCGATTGGCTTGCCAAGTCGCTGCTGCCATCGCGGTGACGCCGCCCAGTGCGTCGCAACGCGATCATGTGAAACGTGCCGCCCAACGGTCCCCGCAGCGCAGTGGCCGGCATCCACCGACGGCCTGCCTCGACCGGTGGAGACTGTGCTGCCGTCGCAACCTGCGCAGGCGCCGGGTGCCGTTCGTGGGGACGATCACGAAGAGCCGTTGCGCGGATGGTGTCGCGCGTATCCCCGGGACATGACGCCGGTCAGGCGGACCTGCGGTACCCCCACCCACCTGCCATGCGCATGGCGCGCCGTTTGTTGCGGCTCTGACGATGGCGGGAAATCCACTGGTCCAGCGTCCCGCTTTTCGCGGCTTCACCAGCCTCGGCCATGCCGTTGCGGATCACACCTTGCAGGCTGCGCTTGCACGAGTTTCACGCGACAGCGCGGGCAACGTCGGGGTACATGCTCTCGATGCGGTCTGCGGCCTGTGCGGCGATCTCGCGGGCCACGCCGTCAATCACGTCGCCATCCAGCGGCACGCCAAGCAGTATGGCGCGGGTCATGGCCGCACCTCGTTGGCGGCGGCGCGGGCGGGGGCACAGTCAAGCCCCGTCATGATCAGAACCAGCGAGCGGAAGCCGCCCGGCACTGTCCCGACCATTGCCCGCAGGTACTCCTTTCCTTTCTTGGTCGGTTCCGCATTGTCCGTGATGCCCTTGCAACGGATGACAAGCCGGTGCTTCGCAGGATCGCCCGAGCAGTCGCGCCCTTGGAGTAGGCCGTCGCGTATTTCAGGACGCCCGCTTTCACGACGTCACGCTTGGGCTGGCTTCCGAACGTGGCGTTGGCGTGGGCGCGCTCGATCCAGGCATTGGAGATGATGTCTTGAGGGGTAGCGCGCGTCACACCGCACCCCCTTGGCCGCGGCCCGCGTCGGCAACCTGTCCCACGTCACACCGGCGCGGGACAAAGGGTCTGATTTCCCTTGCATGTTCAGTGTTGGTGGTAGGCCCGGCAGGACTCGAACCTGCAACCAAAGCGTTATGAGCGCTCTGCTCTGACCATTGAGCTACAGGCCCCTACCATCCAGAGCGTTAGCAGACCGGTCCGGCAGGTCAAGATCGGCGGGACCCCGGTCTTGACGCTTTTCTTTTCGCGGTTGCTGCGCTACGGCCTTCGGCCACGGAACAGCGGCGGGGTGAACTGCATGAGCGACGGCAAGAACGGGCTGACCTATGCGCAGGCCGGAGTGAATATCGACGCTGGCAACGCCTTGGTGGACCGCATCAAGCCCGCCGCGGCTGCCACGGCGCGGCCCGGCGTGATGTCGGGGCTGGGGGGGTTCGGCGCGCTGTTCGATCTGAAGGCCGCCGGATACAACGATCCGATCCTCGTGGCCGCCACGGACGGCGTGGGCACCAAACTGCGCATCGCCATCGACACCGGCCAGTTGGACACGATCGGGATCGATCTTGTTGCGATGTGCGTGAACGACCTGATCTGCCAGGGGGCAGAGCCGCTGTTCTTCCTGGACTATTTCGCCACGGGCAAGCTGGACACCGACAGCGCCGCGCGGATCGTCGAAGGCATCGCCGAAGGGTGCAGACTGTCGGGTTGCGCGCTGATCGGCGGCGAGACGGCGGAAATGCCGGGCATGTATCAGGCCGGGGATTTCGACCTTGCCGGGTTCGCCGTGGGGGCGATGGAACGGGGGCAGGCGTTGCCCGCCGGCGTGGCCGTGGGCGACGTGTTGCTGGGCCTTGCATCCGACGGGGTGCATTCCAACGGTTATTCGCTGGTGCGCCGCGTGGTGGACGTCTCGGGTCTGGGTTGGGACGTGCCTGCGCCCTTTGCCGGTTCGGCGATGACGCTGGGCGCGGCGCTTCTGATGCCGACGCGGCTTTACGTCAGGCCCGCACTGGCGGCGATCCGGGCGGGCGGCGTGCATGGGCTGGCGCATGTCACCGGGGGCGGGCTGACAGAGAACTTGCCGCGCATCCTGCCCGATGGGTGCGGCGCGGCCATCGATCTGGGGGCATGGCGGTTGCCGCCGGTGTTCCGCTGGCTGGCCGAAACCGGCGGGATCGCCCCGGCGGAGATGCTCAAGACCTTCAACGCGGGTATCGGCATGGTGCTGGTCGTGGCTCCCGACCGGGCTGATGCGCTGGCCGCCCTGCTGTCCGGCGCGGGCGAGACCGTGCACAGGCTGGGCCATGTGACCGCGGGCGCTGGCGTGGATTACAGCGGGACGCTTGCGTGACCAGCCGGGTTGCCATCTTGATCTCCGGTGGCGGGTCGAACATGGTGGCGTTAGTCCGGTCCATGGCGGGCGACCACCCGGGGCGGCCAGTGCTGGTGCTGTCCAACGATCCGAAGGCCGGGGGGCTGGCCCGTGCGGATCGCATGGGAATTCCCACGGCCGTGGTGGATCACCGTGCGCACAAGGGCGACCGGCCGGGATTCGAGGCGGCGCTGAACGCGGCTCTGGATGCTGCCCGGCCTGACATTCTGTGCCTTGCGGGTTTCATGCGGGTCCTGACACCGGCGTTCACCGACCGCTGGGCGGGGCGGATGCTGAATATCCATCCCTCGCTCCTGCCGAAATATCGCGGGCTCGATACCCACGCACGGGCACTCGCGGCGGGAGACCGGGAACATGGCTGCACGGTGCACGAAGTCACGGCAGAGCTGGATGGAGGGCCGATCCTCGGCCAGGCGCGCATCCCGGTCCTGCCGGGCGACACGCCTGGCCTGCTGGCCGCGCGGCTGCTGCCGTATGAACACGCGCTGTATCCGCTGGTGTTGCGCCGCTTCGCCGAAGGCATGCGCGAACCCGTGACAATCGCTGCCGCCTGAACGCGGCATGCCAGCAGCCTATGCGCGGCTTGTATTCACCGCGCGGGCGTCATACCTGACCCAATCGCAAGCGGAAAGATTTCGGAATTGAGCATCATCACCCTCACCACGACCGACGCGCTGGCGGCTTTCTGCGACCGCGCGCGCGCACACCCTTACGTCACCATCGACACGGAGTTCCTGCGCGAGCGGACATATTACTCCAAGCTGTGCCTTCTGCAGATGGCGATCCCCGAAGACAGCGATGACAGCGCGGTGCTGGTCGATCCGCTGGCCGAGGGGCTGTCGCTCGAACCGCTTTATGCTCTGTTTCGCGACACGTCGGTGGTCAAGGTTTTCCACGCCGCGCGGCAGGATCTCGAGATCTTCTATTTCGATGGCAAGTGCTTCCCCGAACCGCTCTTCGACACGCAGGTCGCGGCGATGGTCTGCGGATTTGGCGAACAGGTGGGATACGAGACGCTGGTGAAACGGATCGCGCGCGCGCCGCTGGACAAGTCCTCGCGCTTCACCGACTGGTCGCGGCGCCCGCTTTCCGACGCACAAAAGACGTATGCGTTGGCCGATGTGACATACCTGCGCCAGATCTACGAATTCCTTGCCGCGAGCCTCGACAAACAGGGGCGGCGCAAATGGGTCGAGGAAGAGATCGAGGTGCTGACCAACCCGGACACCTATGTCATCCGTCCCGAAGACGCGTGGAAACGGATCAAGACGCGCACCAGTTCGGCGCGCTTCATGGCGGTGATGGCCAAGCTTGCCGAGTTCCGCGAGGCGTATGCCCAGGCGCGTAACGTGCCGCGCAGCCGCGTCTGCAAGGATGATGCGCTGATCGAGGTCGCGTCGGCCCGGCCGGCCGACCACGGCGATCTCGGCAAGCTGCGGCTGCTTCTGCGCGACGCGCGCAAGGGCGACATCGCCGACGGGATCCTGAAGGCGGTGGCCGAAGGCTGCGCCATGAACCCGGACGATGCACCACGTCCCGACCGCAGCCGCGAAAAACTCGACGTGAACCCGGCGCTGGCCGACCTGCTGCGTGTGCTTCTGAAGGCGAAATCGGAAACGGCGGGCGTGGCGCAGAAACTGGTGGCGAGTGCAGCGGACCTCGACCTGATCGCGGCGGGGGAACGCGACCTGCCCGCGCTGCGGGGCTGGCGGGCCGAAGTTTTCGGGCAGGATGCCCTGCGCCTGTGCAACGGTGAGATCGCGCTGACCGTGAAGGGGCAGGATTTGGGGATCATCCCGCTCTGACAGCGCGTGGCCCTTGCGCGTGCGGCACCACCGGGTAAACCTGCGGCCATGAAAGTACCCGATAAACCCACGGGCCTGCCCGTCGTGACCGGCATCGCGCCGCCGGGCGACGGCATCCCGGACGATACGCTGACACTGGACTACGAAGCGCGGTTCCTGCGCCGCAAGCGGCTTGTCGGCGATGGCGGGTTGGCTTTCCGGATCGACCTGCCGCAAGCCCGTGCACTGGCGGAGGGCGAGGTGCTGCACCTGTCCGATGGCCGCCACGTGACGGTGCGCGCGGCGGATGAACCGCTGCTGGAAGTGCGCGGCGATCTCGCCCGGCTCGCGTGGCATATCGGCAACCGCCACACGCCCTGCCGGATCGAATCGGACCGGCTGCTGATCCGTGCGGACCCGGTGCTGGCCGACATGCTGGCGCGTCTCGGGGGGCAGGTGGTGCCGGTGCTGGCGCCGTTCGCGCCCGAGGGCGGCGCCTATGGCCATGGGCGCACCTTCGGGCATGACCACGGCCACACCCATGACCACTGACCGGATGGCCGCCGCGCGCGATCTTCTGGCACTGTCGCAATGGCTGTCCCCCGCCTTTCCGTTGGGGGGCTACGCTTATTCCCATGGGCTTGAGCAGGCGGTGGCGGCGGGCGACGTGGACAGCGCGGCCGGCTTCGACGGCTGGCTGCGCGCGGTGCTGCTGCACGGGGCAGGGCGGTCGGATGCGATCCTGCTGGCGCTGGCCCATCGCGGCGGCGATGCCGACGATCTTGCCGCGCTCGCGCAGGCGATGGCACCATCGCGGGAGCGTTGGAACGAGACATGGGCGCAGGGGCGCGCCTTTGCCGTGACGACGAACGCGATTCTTGGGACGGCGCTGGACCCTGCGGCGTTGCCGGTGGTGGTCGGGGTTCAGGCCCGGCGGTTGTCTCTCTCGACCGAAACGATCGCGGGCTTGTACCTGCAGGCCTTTGCCAGCAACCTCACCAGCATTGCCACCCGCGTCGTGCCGCTGGGCCAGACGGCGGCTCAGGGCGTGCTGGCCGAGCTGGCCGCGACCATCGCCAGTATCGCCGCCGACGCCGTCGTGGCGACCGAGGATGACCTTGCCAGCGGTGCACTCGGCGCAGATCTCGCAGCGATGCTGCACGAAACGCAAGACGTGCGGCTTTTCCAGTCGTGACGCCGCCCCACGGACAGGAGGATGCCATGGCAGGCAACGGACCCTTGCGGGTAGGCATTGGCGGGCCGGTCGGCGCGGGAAAGACCACGCTGACCGAACAGCTTTGCCGGGCGATGGCGGGGCGCTATTCCATGGCCGTCATCACCAACGACATCTATACGCGCGAGGATGCCGATGCGCTGGTGCGCGCGCAGGTCCTGCCCGCTTCGCGCATCCGCGGGGTGGAAACCGGCGGCTGCCCGCATACGGCCATCCGCGAGGACGCGTCGATCAACCTTGCGGCTCTTGCCGAGCTGACGGAGACGTTTCCAGATCTCGACCTCGTGCTAATCGAATCCGGCGGCGACAATCTGGCCGCGACCTTCAGTCCGGAACTCGCCGACGTGACGCTCTATGTGATCGACACGGCGGCGGGGCAAGACATCCCGCGCAAGAAGGGGCCGGGCGTGACCCGGTCGGACCTTCTGATCATCAACAAGACTGACCTTGCCCCACATGTCGGCGTGTCGGTGGACCTGCTGGAAAGCGACGCGCGGGCGGCACGCGGTGCGCGGCCCTTCGTGATGGCCGGGTTGCGGCAGGGCCGCGGCGTGCCCGAGATCGTGGCGTTCCTGGAAGAGATCGGCGGGCTTGTGCCCGCGCGCGAAAAAGGCCCGGTCTGACCGGGCCTTGTGATCGCGTGCAGGATGGGCCGGACTACCGGGCGGACGGGCCGATCATCATGACCATCTGGCGGCCTTCCATCTTCGGCATGTTCTCGACCTTGCCGATTTCCTTTACGTCCTCGGCAACCTTCTCCAGCAGCTCGCGCCCAAGGTTCTGGTGCGCCATTTCCCGTCCGCGGAAGCGCAGCGTGACCTTCACCTTGTCCCCGTTTTCCAGGAACTTGAAGACGTTGCGCATCTTCACATCGTAGTCATGGGTGTCGGTGTTCGGGCGGAACTTGACCTCCTTGACCTCGATGATCTTCTGCTTCTTGCGGGCCTCGCTTTCGCGCTTCTGGGTTTCGTACTTGAACTTGCCGAAATCCATGATCTTGCAGACCGGCGGGGTCGCGTTCGGCGAGATTTCCACGAGATCGAGACCGGCGCGTTCGGCCAGTTCCATGCCGCGTGCGGGTGTCGTGAGGCCGATATTTTCCCCCTCGGCGCCGATCAGGCGGATTTCCGGCACGCGGATCTTTTCGTTCACGCGGGGTCCCGTATCACGGGGGGGCGGGGCGTTGTGCGGTCGGCGGGCTATTGCAAGCTTCCTTCGATAATTGCGTCAGGGTGGCGATACTTAACCCGACCGACCCATGATTGGCAATCGGGTGTGGCATGAGACAATACCACAAAATCAGGCCATGGGGCCTGATTCGGTGATTTCTCCGCTGATTTTCCGCGGCGCCGGATCAGCCCACGAACGCCTTTTCGACCACGTATTCTGCCGGGTCGGAATTCGCGCCCTCGCGCAGACCGAACCCTTCGAGGATACGCTTCAGATCGTGGTTCAGACCCATCGACCCACAGACCATCGCGCGGTCAGTCTCGGGGCCGATGCTGTCGATGCCAAGCTCGCGCAGGAGCGTTCCGTCCTCCAGCAGCGTGGTGATGCGGCCCATCTTCGCCGACGTTTCGCGCGTCGTGGTCGGGACATAGGTCAGCTTGGCCAGCCCGTCGCCCAGCAGTTCCTGCATCATCGCGTCCTCGTGCAGATGGGCGATCAGGTCGCGCGAATACGTCAGCTCCGCCACGTCGCGGCAGGTATGCGTGACGATGACCTGCTCGTAATCCTCATAGGTCTGCGGATCGCGCAGGAGCGACGCGAAGGGCGCGAATCCCGTGCCGGTGGAAAACAGCCACAGCCGCTTGCCGGGCAGCAGTGCGTCATGCACCAGCGTGCCAACGGGCTTGGGGCGCAGGATGATCTGGTCGCCAGGCGCGATGTGCTGCAGCTTCGAGGTCAGCGGCCCATCCTGCACCTTGATCGAGTAGAATTCCAGCTCGTCGTCCCACGACGGCGAGGCGATGGAGTAGGCGCGCAAGAGCGGTTTCTGCTTGCCGGTCTTCGGGTCCGGGTCGCCCATCAGGCCGATCATCACGAACTCGCCCGACCGGAAGCGCAGCGTCGGCGGGCGCGTGCAGCGGAACCGGAACAGCCGGTCGGTATAGTGCTGTACCTCGGTCACGGTCTGGGCGTCGGGCAGGGTCTTGATCGGTGTGGCGTCGGTCACTTTGGTCCGTTCGTTCATCTGTCAGTACTCGGCACGGTCAGCGCCGCACCGCCTTTCATATCGTGAATTCGGGATGGGTCCCAGCCTGCAATCAGGCGCGCAGCCGCGACTGATAGTCGTGCGCGCGCCAATCCGCGCGGGCGCGCCACTGGTCCTCGGGCTGGCGCGCGGCCACGTCTGCGGAGATCTCCACCTCGTCGAACCCGGATCGACGCGCCATTGCATACTGGTCGGCGATGACATGCCCCGCCGCGCGCAGGCGGCCCGTGTATCCCATCCGCCGCAGCCTTGCGGCCAGCGTGAAACCGCGCCCGTCGGCGAAGCTGCCGAAGCCCACCCGGATCAGCGCGATCCGGTCTAGATACGGGGCCAGAACCGCCGGGTCGGCATCCGCCGGCAGATCGAGCGCCGTGGCATTGCCCGCTACTACGGCATCGAGCGGCGCGATGTCGCCGTCCCAATCCTCGGCCAGAAAGCCAGAGTCCCGGACGATCACGCTGTGTCCTGTGCTGTCGGTCATGCCACCTTTCCTTCCCTGATGGGGCCGCGGACGATCCGGCCGTCCACGATATGGATGCCGCATTCCTCCTTGGCCTGTCCGCGCCATCGCCCGGCGCGCGGATCTTCCCCCGCCGCCACCGGTGACGTGCAGGGCGCGCAGCCGATGGACGGGTATCCGCGTGCCACCAGCGGGTGCCGGGGCAAACGGTTATTGACCATGTAGTCCTGCACATCCGCAGGGTCCCAATGGGCCAGCGGGTTGATCTTGAGCCGGTGCGCCCCGTCGGTTTCGAAGAAATCCAGCGCGGCGCGGGTGCCGGACTGGTACCGCTTTCGCCCTGTGATCCACGCGTCGAACCCGTGCAGCGCGCGCTCAAGGGGGCGCGTCTTGCGCAGGTCGCAACAGGCATCGGTGTCGCGCGTGTGCAGCGTGCCGTCCCGATCCTCGATCGCCACGTCCAGCGCGCGGGACGTGATCCGGCGCAGGTCGCGCAGGCCGAGCCGTTCGGCGACCTGCCGCTGGTAGGTCAGCGTTTCCGGAAACAGCATCTGAGTATCGATGAACAGCACCGGGGTCGCGGGATCGATGACCGCCACCATGTGCAGCAGCGCCACGGATTCCGCCCCGAAGGACGACACCATCGCAATGCGCCCCACCGCTGGATCGGACAGCGCGCGTTCCAGCACGGCGGTGGCCGAATGGTGGCGGTAGCGCGTGTTCAGCGCCGCCGCGCGTTCCGCGATGGGGGACAGGTCACGCGGCACGATCACGCGCCCCTTCGCCGCTGCCGTAAAGTGCGGCCTTGAACGGCCCGAGCCCGAGCCGGCGATAGGCCATAAGGAACGTCTCGGCGGGGCTGTCGCGGTGGTCCAGGTAGGCGCCGACGATCCGTTCGATGGCGGGCACGATCTCGTCATAGGCAAAGCCCGGCCCGGTCCTGTCGCCAAGGGCCGCGTCCTCGGTGCCGTCGCCGCCCAGCGTGATCTGGTAGTTCTCCACCCCCGCACGATCGAGGCCGAGGATCCCGATATGGCCCACATGGTGATGCCCGCAGGCGTTGATGCAGCCGGAAATCTTGATCTTCAGCGGCCCGATCTCGTGTTCGAGCTTCAGCTCCTCGAACCGGGTCGCGATGGCTTGTGCCACCGGGATCGACCGTGCCGTCGCCAGCGCGCAGTAATCCATGCCGGGGCAGGCGATGATGTCGGACACCAGCCCCATATTGGCCGCCGCCAGCCCCGCCGCGCGGAGCGCGTCGAAGACGGCCGGCAGGTCGGCGCGATGCACGTAAGGCAGGATGACGTTCTGTTCGTGGCTGATGCGCAACTCGTCATGGCCGAACCGTTCGGCCAGGTCGGCCATGACGCGCATTTGGTCGGAAGTGGCATCGCCCGGCGTCTGGCCGGGTGTCTTCAGCGAAATGGTCACGATGGCGTGCCCCGCGTCACGGTGCGCGGTCAGGTTCGTGTCGGCCCAGGACCGGAACACCGGGTCCGTGGCGTAGCGGGCGTCAAAGATCGCGGTGTCGGCCTGCCGGAACGCGGGCGGGGCGAATTGCGCTTCGATTCCGGCCAGCACTTCCTGGTCGATACCGCTGAACGCGGGGCGCAATTCTGCGAACCGCGCCTCGACCGCGTCGCGGAAAGCGTCAAGACCGTTCTCGTGCACCGTGATCTTGATGCGTGCCTTGTACTTGTTGTCGCGCCGCCCCAGCAGGTTGTAGGTCGCCACGATCGCTTCGAGATAGGGCAGAAGGTCTGCGCGCGGCAGGAAATCGCGGATCACCTTGCCAATCATCGGCGTGCGGCCAAGCCCGCCGCCCACGATCACCTCGAAGCCCGGCGCGCCGCTGGCGTCGCGCACCATGCGCAGCCCGATATCATGCGCGCGGGTCACGGCGCGGTCGTTGGGGCTGCCGGTGACGGCGATCTTGAACTTGCGTGGCAGGAACTGGAATTCCGGATGGTCCGTGGACCACTGCCGGATCAGTTCCGCCACCGGGCGGGGATCGGCGATTTCATCCGCGGCGGCGCCTGCGAAATGGTCGGCGGTCACGTTGCGGATCGTGTTGCCGGAGGTCTGGATCGCGTGCATCCCCACATCGGCGAGCGCGTCGAGCATGTCGGGCACATCCGCCAGCACCGGCCAGTTGAACTGGATGTTCTGGCGCGTGGTGAAATGGCCATAGCCCTTGTCCCAGCGGTCCGCGATCAGGGCGAGCTGCCGCATCTGGCGGCTGTTCAGCGTGCCATACGGGATCGCCACCCGCAGCATGTAGGCATGCAGTTGCAGGTACAGCCCGTTCATCAGGCGCAGCGGCTTGAACTCGTCCTCGGTCAGCGACCCGTCGAGGCGGCGTTCCACCTGCGCGCGGAACTGGGCCACGCGGTTGCGCACGAAGGCGTCATCGAACTCGGTATAGGTATACATGCGAGGGGTCCTTTCGGGGGCAGGCGCGGGGGAGGCCCCGGCTCAGGGCCGGGGCGCTGCGGTTTCCGTCTGCTTGCCATGGGGATAGTTGGACGGGCCGTGGGCGCGGAACACTTCGCGGAAATGCACGGGTTCGGGGCCGCGCGGGCCGGGGCGCGCATCGGCGAGGTAGACGCCGACCACGGTGCCGGTCTGCCGGCTGGCCTCGATCCGGCGGATATCGGCGATGGCCTCGTCCTCGATCAGTTCGGCCTCAAAGTGGTGGCGCGACCAGCGGTCGTCGGCAGTCAGATAGACGACATCGCCCTTGTGCAGGTCGTTGGCGGTCACGATCTTCGGGGTGAAACGGCGGCTCACAGGGCAAGCTCCTTGGCTGTCGGTTGGGGCAGGGCGGCGGCGGCCGCGTGGGGGGCGAGGCCGTAAAGCAGCACGGCAGGCCCGGTCAGCGCGGCGCGGGCGATGTCGTCGGACAGGCTGCCCAACCGCGCGGTGACGATGCGTTCGTCCGGGCGTGCCGCGTTTTCCACCACGGTCACGGGCGTCGCCGGATCGGCGCCGTGCATCATCAGCCGCCCTTGCAGGAAACGCGCGCCCCGCTTGGCCATGTAGATCGCGGCGACACTGCCGGGGCGGGCCAGCGCCTGCCAGTCGTGTTCGGTGAAGCCCGCCACGTCATGGCCGGTCAGCACGCGCAGGTCGGAATTGCGCCCGCGCCGGGTCAGGCTTGTCCCCAGGCTCGCGGCGGCGGCCGACGCCGCGGTGATGCCGGGCACCACGGACCAGTCGATGCCCGCGGCCGCCACGGCCTCGGTCTCCTCGTCGAGTCGCCCGAACACCGCCGGGTCGCCCGATTTCAGCCGCACCACATGGGCGCCTTGCCGGGCGTGATCGACCATCAGCGCGTTGATGCGGTCCTGCGGGGTGGACGGGCCGAACCCTTCCTTGCCCGCGTCGATGATCGTCGCCTCGCGCCGCGCGAGTTCGAGGATCGCGGCGGGCACGAGCCGGTCGTGGATCACCACATCGGCGGTATCGAGCGCGCGGCGTGCCTTCAGCGTCAGAAGCTCCGGATCACCCGGACCCGCGCCCACGAAGACCACGCGCCCCGGTTCCGGGGCCGCATCGAGGTGCCGCGCCAGCAGCCGGTCCAGCAGCCGCTGTACGCCAGGGGCACCCGCCTGTTCCAGCGCGCGGGGGCCTTCACCGAAATAGAAGTCCGACCAGAATGCGCGGCGCTTGCGCCCCATGGGCAGCGCGTCGGCGGCGCGCCGGAAGCCCTTGCCAATGCGTGCGAGCGTTCCGAGCCCGATGGGCAGCGCGGCCTCCAGATCGGCCTTGATGCGGCGGGCCAGCACCGGGGCCGCACCCTCGGTGCCGATGGCCACAGTCACCGGGTCGCGGTCCACGATGGCGGGGGTGATGAACTGGCTGTCGTCCAGGTTGTCGACGATGTTGACCATCGCGCCGTCCGCGCGGGCGAGGGCCGCGACACGCGCATCCTCGGCCGCGTCCTCGTTGGCGCCGTAGGCCAGCACGGCGCAAAGCGCATCGCCGGGCTCCGCGGCGCGGCGGATCAGGCGAAGGCGCCCCTCGGCGGCCCAGCCTTCGATTTCGGGCGCCGGGTCGGCGGACAGCACGGTCAGGTGCGCTTCCGTCCGCATCAGAAGCCGCAGCTTGGCCAGTGCCGCGTCGCCACCGCCCGACACGACGACACGGCGGCCCGCGACGGCGACGAAGATCGGGAAATGTTGCATGGCTCGAGACTCCGCAAGGGCTGGGCTTCGGCTTACATATAGAATAACTTCCCGGTATTGGCCTAGCTGCCCGCGTTGAAAAGGACGTACGTTCCGATTTCCGGCGTGCAGCGAATACTGGCCCCGAAACTGGAAGGCGTGTGGAATGACGGTGCGACTGGACGAGCTTGACCGGAAAATCCTTGGTGAACTGCAGGCGGATGCAAGCCAGACGCTCGACGAGATCGCGGGCAAGGTGGGGTCGTCGAAGACCCCAGTCTGGAACCGGATTCGCAAGATGCGCGAGGCCGGCGTGATCGGCCAGACGACCGTGATCCTCGACCCCGAGGCGCTGGGGCTGGAGGCGTGTTTCTTCGTGCTGATCCGCACGTCGGAACACGAGACCGACTGGCAGCGCAAGTTCCTCGAAACCCTGCGCGCGCGCCCCGAGGTGCTCGAAGCGCACAGACTGGCGGGGGAGATCGACTATATCCTGAAGGTGCAGGTGCCCAATGCGCGGGCCTATGACGATTTCTACCAGGCGCTCATATCCGAGGTGCGGATCTTCAACGTTACCGCGCTGCTGTCGATGGAACGGATCAAGGCGACGACGGCGCTGCCGATTCCGCCCGCGCGCTGACCATGATTCGGGCGTGCCCGTGGAAATGGTAGATGGGAGCGATGGCGGGCGGTTCGGTCAGGCGCAGGTCCGGGCAGCGGGCGAAGAGAGTGGTCAGCGCCACTTGCAATTCCAGGCGGGCGAGCTGTGCCCCAAGACAGAAATGAACCCCCGCGCCGAAGCTGGCCGACATCGGGCCAGGGCGGTCGGGCCGGAACGCGTGCGGCGCGTCATAGGCTGCCGGATCGCGGTTCGCCGCACCGAGCAGGCAGGCGATCTCTTCGCCCGGTGCGAGCGCGTGGCCCGCGATCGTGACGGGTTCCAGCGCATAGCGGGTGAACAGGTGCAGGGGCGGGTCGATGCGCAGGCATTCGTCGACCGTCGCGGCGATACGGCCCTGCGTGCAGCGCGCCGGGGCGTCGCCGTCGCGCAGCAACCGCACCACGGCATTGCCGAGCGCGTGGACCGTCGCTTCGTGCCCCGCATTGAGCAGTAGCACGCAGGTGGCGAGGCTCTCGTCGCGGCTGATCGCGCCATCGTCCTCCGCCGCAAGGAGCGCGGACAGCAGGTCGGTGCCGGGGCGCTTGCGCCGGTCGTCCATCACCTGCCCGAGCCATGCCGCGAAATCGCGCGCGGCCGCGTCGGCGGCGGCATGTTCGGCCCGTCCGATACCGGGGCGATACATGGCGACCATGGCCTGCGACCATGCGCGCAGGTCCGCGCCAAGGGTCTCCGGGACGCCAAGAAGCCGCGCGATCACCACGATCGGCACCTGTTCGGCATAGGCCGCAATCAGGTCGAACGGCGTGTCGGGGAAGCGGTCGATCAATCCGTGACACAGATCGGCGATGTCCGGGGTAAGCCCCACCACCCGCCGCCCCGTGAAGGCCCGCAGGACGTGCCCCCTGAGCCGCGCGTGGGTGTCGCCTTCGAGGCTGAGGAGCGATAGGCGTTCCAGCCGCGCGAAATGCGCGGTGTTGGGCGGGAAGGGCGGCAGCCCCCCCGGCGGCACGCGGCCGAACCGCCGGTCGCGCAGGGTGGCCAGAACCTCCGCATGGGTGGTCAGCGCCGGCATCCCGTAATCGGTCCACCACACCGCGGGCCCCAGGGCGCGGGCGCGATCGTAGAACGCATAGGGATCGGCCACGAATTCCGGATCGTGCGGGGACTGCGATATCTGCTCCATGCCGCGTCCTAGCCGGTGCCGGCGGCCCTTGCCAAGGGCATCGCTGCGCAGGGCTTGCGGCGGCGGCGCGGTTCTGGTCTGACCTGCGCGCACACAATTGGGAACGTCACCATGACCGAAGGCATCAAGGGCGTGCTCGCCATGGTCGGCGCCTGCACGATCTGGGGCCTGTCGCCGCTGTTCTTCAAGCTCATCGCCCATGTGCCCCCGCTCGAGGTGCTGGCCCATCGCACGATCTGGTCGCTGGCGGCACTTTCAGTGATCCTCGCGGTGCGGGGGCATCTGGGTCGTATCCGCGACGGCCTGGCCAAGCCCGGTGCGGCCGTCATGACGCTTTTGGCCGCCCTCGTGATCTCGACCAACTGGTTTGCCTTCATCCATTCGGTGCAGGTTGGCAGGGCGCTCGAGGCGTCCTTGGGCTATTACATCTTTCCGCTGGTCGCGGTGCTTTTCGGCGTCGCCTTCTTCGGGGACCGGCTGCGCCCGTTGCAGGGCGTCGCCGTGGCGCTGGCCGCGACGGCCGTTACCGTGCTGACCTTGGGTCTGGGCGTGCTGCCGGTTATATCGCTGTTTCTTGCGGTGACTTTCGCCATGTATGGCGCGCTGAAGCGGCGGTTGAGAACCGATCCCGTGGCTTCCGTTGCGGCAGAGGTCGCATTGCTGGCGCCGGCGGCATTGGTCTGGCTGGCACTTGTCCACGGTGGCGGCTGGACCGACATGACAGGGCGGCCCGGCGCGGTCTTCGCCGCCGACCTGTTCTCGACCGTGCTGCTCGTGATGGCAGGGCCGGTGACGGCGGTGCCCTTGTGGCTGTTTTCGTATGCGGCGCAGCGGGTCGTTCTGCCGACACTTGGCCTGATCCAGTACATGAACCCCACGCTGCAATTCCTGTGCGCCACGCTCGTCTTCGCCGAGCCGGTCACGGTCTGGCACGCGCTGGCCTTTCCGGTGATCTGGCTGGGGCTGGCGATCTACAGCCATGACGGGTTGCGCCACGCGCGGCGCCTGCGGCAAGAGGCCCGCACGCTCGGCCTTTGACCAGAGGTAAGCCCTTTGCTATAAAGGCAGAATTGCAAGCCGCTGGGCCATCGCGCCGGGCTTGCCCGAGGAACCGCGCCCGATGCAGTCCGATCCGCCGCCAGACATCCGCCGCCGCCTCCCGCTCTGGGTCGGTGTCGCGCTGTGCCTCGGCGCGCTCGGGGCCGGGGCGGTGGTGCTGCCGATGCTGCGGCTCGATCCCGTGGCGCGGGTGCAGCAGGCCCCCGACCTGTCCGCCCCGTCGCCGGAGACAGCCACCCCAACCGCCACACCGGCGCCGGAACCCGACCCGCGCGCGCCGCGCTTCGATCTCGTGCGCAACGATGCCGACGGGCGGGTGATCGTCGCCGGACGTGCCTTTCCGGGGGCGCCGGTCGGGCTGGTCGTGGACGGTGTGACGATGGCAGAGACGACGAGCGACGGGTCCGGCCAGTTCGTGGCCTTCCTGACCCTCGATGCGAGTGCCGAGCCGCGGGTTCTATGGCTCGTGACGCAGAATGCGGCGGGCGGGATCGTAAACTCGGCAGAGACCGTGATGCTCGGGCCTGACGCGCCTGCCGGGCCCGCCCCGGCCGGGAATGGGCGGACGGCGGTTGCGGCATCGATGTCCAGGCCGGAAGCGGCGGCGCCCGCAGCGGCGCCGGCGCCAGGCGGTGGCGCCGACACCTTCGGGCGCGGGCCGA
>NZ_QDFI01000032.1 GCF_003254465.1 Meridianimarinicoccus zhengii | reverse complement strand
CTCCGTTTTCGATCTTGAATCAGAAATGAGACCAAACGGGAATCCCTTGATTGCAGACACGGCCTAGCGCGCGGCGACGTCGCGGTCGGGCATCGTGCCGGAGATTTCGAGGATCAGCTTGCGTTTGACGGCATCCGCGAAGCTTTCGCGGCTGTCGGCGGTGACGACGAAGGCGCCGAGGCCGCCGATGATGCGGGATTCGTACTGGGATTCGAGATCTCCGGAGCCCGCACGGCCGGAAGGGCAGTCGAAGCACAGGATCGGCAGGCCGTTGATGGTGATGCCGGCGTCGACGACGGTGTCGCGGGCGGACTCCATGGGGGCGCCGCGCCACGAATTCGCGCTGTCGCCCGAGAAGTCGATCACCTTGCGCCAGCCGTCCATATCGTTGGTTTCTATAAGGGTTTTGCCGAACAGAAGCGCGTCGCCGATGGCGTTTCGCCCGAACGCGCCGCGGGGGCCGGTGCGGATTCTATCGGCGAAATTTGCGGCGGCTTCGGGGCCGTCTATGAGGGTCCAGGGGGCCACGACGGCCTGGTTGGCGGCCCATTCGGCGTAGGTGACCAGAATGTGGCCGTAGGCGGTTCCGGCAATGACTTCAAGCACTTCGGGGTCGGTGATGGCGGTGGCGTAGCCTTCGCGCTGGAAGGCGATCTCGGCCTGGTCGATGGAGCCGGAGGCGTCCGCCAGCAGCACGAGTTCGAGATCGGTGTCCTGGGCAAACCCTTGGGTTGCCATGAGAATTCCGAGGGCTGCGAGAAAGGCGCGGGGCATGGGCGGCTCCGGTTCTGGGAAAGGGGGCGTTATATGAATCGCATATGACTTTCATATGACTCTCATAGGACTCCGGTCGGACGCGCCCGCGCCGGGGTCGGAACCATGAGCGTCTGACCGGGGCGCGTGGACACATCTGCCGACCCTAACCCGGCGTGGCGCACGCGGTGGTCACGGATGGGTGATGCGGGTGCCGCAGGGACGCGCGCCGGGCGGCGTGGTATGATCCGAACAATGACAGGAGGGACGGTCATGCTGGAACGAGTGATGATGGCGGGGCTGGTGGCGGTGTGCCCATTGGTATTCCATGCGGGTGTGGCGGCGCAGGAGGCGGACCCGGACCCGGCCGAGGGACAGGCGCTGTTCGCGGCCTATTGCGCGCAGTGCCACGGGGCGGATGCGACCGGCAACGGGCCGATGTCGGAGATCATCGCGGTGCCGACGCCGGACCTGACGCGGCTTTCGGCGCGGAACGACGGGGTGTTCCCGGTGGAGATGGTGGCGCGCCAGATCGACGGGCGCAACCGGGTGCTGGCGCACGGGGGCGACATGCCGATCTTCGGCCCGTTCCTGAGCAGCGACGACCACGTGGTGTTCCGCCTTCCGAGCGGCCAGCCGATGATGACGGGGATGCCGGTGGCGGATCTGGTGGTGTGGCTGGAGTCGGTTCAGGGCTGAGGTCGTCTTGCAAACGCTCCGGGGGAGCGTTTGAGGCCGAAGCGCGCGGAGTGCCGGGAGAGGTCGTCTTGCAAACGGTCCGGGGGACCGTTTGAGCCCGAAATGCGCGGAGCGCATTACGAAGTCCGTCTACTCCGCATTGCTTTGAGGATGAAGTTGGCGTTTGCTGCGAGCAATGATCTTCTGTGAGGTGTCTTGAAAGCCCATCATTAAGTGGAAGATGTTGTGATTGTGAAATCTCGCTCCCGGGCGTATCTTTGAGTTATTTTTCTTATTGTTAAATTCATACCCAACCAAAGTAGGAGTTCCATGGCCAAGTAAGTTGAATGCGTCCGAAAATAATGCATGGTGCCTCATAGCGTTTCCAAGGCAGTTTATCAAGCCAAGGTAATCAAGAGTGCGATCTTCTGTATCTTGATCGTCAAAAAAGCACAGCGATAGCGTTTTCTGGAGCTCTCTGCTTTCACGATTTCTTATTAGCGCTCCCAAATCGTCTGGATCTATCGCGTCTGGAAAAGATTCGGAGTTGCTCTTCTTGCCCCTATGGATGATGATTTGCATCAAGTGCAAGTGTGTTTCAAAGAATCGTCGGATATCAAAAACAAAACTTTCTGCAAGAAAGTGGTAATCATGAAGGCTGTAGGTAGAATAAGTCACATCCTTAACGCTTTCCTCGATAGGAAAATTTCTCTGCCAAGGACTGCAGAATCCTAGCATAATGCTTTCTTTTTCCGAGAGTGCTTCATGAAGGCGCAAAAGGGAAAGAAATTTTTTGTGGACTGCTCTAAATCTAAAGATTTGATCAAGTGACATTTTTCCCTTGAATGGATAGTCGCAATGACCCAAATCAATCATTTCAAGGGTATGGGATGGGCGGCCAGCGTCATAGTTTATTTCAGTAATATCAACGTCGCAAATTCTCATTTTCTCATTTCTTTAAATCTTGCGTTCGAAAAACCAAGTGTCGCAATTGCGAATCGTTCTCAAACCCCCAACGCCTTCCGCAACGCCGCATTCGCGCGGGTTTGCCAGCCTTTGCCGTCAGCCTTCAACGCCGCCACGATATCGCGGTCGAGGTAGAGGGTCACGCGCTGTTTGCGCGCGGATTCGGGCAGGGGCGGGCGGCCGAGTTTGCCGTGGCGGCGCAGGATGTCGGCGATTTCGGGATAGTCGGTGACCGGGCGGGCGTTCTCGAAGAAGTTGTCGTCCAGCGGCGGGTTGTCCGGGTCTTCTTCGACCGCGCGCGTGATCGCAGCATCCTCTTCGTCTGACGGAATGTGGATCTTGCGGGTCAGGCGCTGTTCGTGAGCCATCGTTGCAATTCCCTTCTGTTCGCGTTGCCACGCGAAATTAGCCGCCGTCGCCCTGCGCATCTACGAAGAATAGAGGGTTTTTTCCGGGGCGTCAGCCCCGGATCGCGCCCGACCCGCCCCCCAGGGCGGGCGCGAACGCCCACCCTCGGGCCGGGCGCGATCCTCAGTTCGTAAATTGCGCGCGTCGCCAAGCGACTTACTACACGTCCAATTCTTCGACAAACCGCGCGTTGTCGGTGATGTATTCGAACCGCTTCTCGGGGCGTTTGCCCATGAGGCGGTCCACCAGATCGGCGGTCTCTCCCGGTTCGTCATCGTCGATGCTGACCCGGATCAGCTTGCGCGTTTCGGGGTTCATGGTGGTGTCCTTGAGGTCCTTGGCGTCCATCTCCCCCAGCCCCTTGAAGCGGGACACGTCGATCTTGCCCTTGCCGCCCAGCCCGGTGGCCATGAGCGCGTCGCGCTCGGCCTCGTCGAGGCAATAGGCGCGGTTGGGGCCCTGGGTGAGCCGGTAGAGCGGCGGGCAGGCGAGGTAGAGGTGGCCGCCGTCGATCAGCGGGCGCATCTGCGAAAAGAAGAACGTCATCAGGAGGGCGGCGATATGGGCGCCGTCCACGTCGGCGTCGGTCATGATGATGATCTTGTCGTAGCGCAGGTCGTCGATGCGGAACTTGGACCCCATGCCGACGCCGAGCGCCTGGCAGAGATCGGAGATCTCGGCGTTCTGGGACATCTTGCCGGAGGCGGCGCCGAGCACGTTGAGGATCTTGCCCCGCAGCGGCAGGAGGGCTTGTGTCTTGCGGTCGCGCGCCATCTTGGCCGAGCCGCCCGCGCTGTCGCCTTCGACGATGAAAAGCTCGGTGCCGTCGCGGGCCGACAGGGTGCAATCCACGAGCTTGCCGGGCAGGCGCAGCTTCTTGGTGGCGGATTTGCGGGCGGTTTCCTTTTCGGCGCGGCGGCGGAGCCGTTCCTCGGACCGCAGCACGAGGAAGTCGAGGATGGCGCCCGCGGATTTCGTGTCGGCGGCGAGCCAGTTGTCGAAATGGTCGCGGACGGCGGATTCGACCAGCCGGGCGGCCTCGGTCGTCGCCAGCCGGTCCTTGGTCTGGCCGACGAATTCCGGTTCGCGGATGAAGCAGGACACGACGGCGCAACCGCCCGCGGCGAGGTCCTCGCGGGTGATCTGGGCGGCCTTGCGGTTGTTGGCGAGATCGCCGTAGGCGCGGATGCCCTTGAGGATGGCGGCCCAGAACCCGGCCTCGTGCGTGCCGCCCTCGGGGGTGGGGACGGTGTTGCAGTAGGACTGGATGAAGCCGTCGCGGGCGGGGGTCCAGTTGATCGCCCATTCGACGGAGCCGGGGGCGTTGAGCCGTTCGCGGAAGCTGACCTTGCCGGCGAAGGGGCGGTCGGCATAGGTGGCGGCGTCGCCCAGCGTTTCGCCGAGATAGTCCGAGAGCCCGCCGGGGAAGTGGAAGCGGGCCTCGAGCGGCGTTTCGCCGTCATCGATGGCGGATTTCCAGCGGATTTCCACCCCGGAGAAGAGATAGGCCTTGGAGCGGGCCATCTTGAGCAGGCGGGCGGGCTTTAACTGTAACTTTCCGAAGATGTCGGCATCAGGGTGAAAGGTGACCGAGGTGCCGCGGCGGTTGGGGGCCTGCCCGATCTCGGTCACCGGACCCTGCGGGATGCCGCGGGCGAAGTCCTGCGCGTAGAGGGTGCGGTTGCGGGCAACCTCGACGCGCAGGTGATCCGACAGCGCGTTGACGACGGAGACACCGACCCCGTGCAGCCCGCCCGAGGTTTCGTAGCTGTCGCCGCCGAACTTGCCGCCGGCGTGGAGCGTGCAGAGGATCACCTCCAGCGCGGATTTGCCGGGGAATTTCGGGTGCGGGTCCACGGGGATGCCGCGGCCGTTGTCGCGGATGGTGACGGAGCCGTCGGCGTGCATCTCCATCTCGATGCGGGTTGCGTGGCCTGCCACGGCCTCGTCCATGGAATTGTCGAGCACTTCGGCCACGAGGTGATGCAGCGCGCGTTCGTCGGTGCCGCCGATATACATGCCAGGGCGCTTGCGGACGGGTTCCAGCCCTTCGAGTACCTCGATGGACGAGGCGTCGTAGCCATCGCCGGGGGCTGCACCGGAGAGGAGATCGTCTGCCATGGGCTGCTCGTCCTTCGCTGTCGCGCGGTGTCGCGGGCGCGTCATTGTCCTGTCATTGACGGGCACCATAGCGCGCGGAGGATGGGACAGGCAATCGGCAGCGGCGCGCGCGGTTGATTTGCGCCCTATGACATGCCACAAGATACTGGGGCGTGAGCGGCAGGGACAAACAAGATGCGCAGGATCAAGGCAGGAATTGTCGCGGCGGGCGTCGCCGGGGTCGTGGCCGGGACGGCGGGCGCACAGCAGTTCGACGCGGGCTTCGGCTATACCGCGCGCGACGAGATCGAGAAACCGGGATCGACCGAGGAACTGGACAACGATATCGCGCGGCTGGTGCTGGGCCTGACTTGGGGGGCCGGCGGCGACGGGCGGATGCGCGGGGCCGTGGAGCTTGGCTTTGCCAATAACGACGACTGGTCCGGCGATCTGACCGGCAATTACGGGGCCGAACTGGTCTTTGCCCGCAAGGTCGGCAATCAGCGTTACGGGCTGGGCGGGCGGTTCCGCGACGACGAGGAACTGACCAGCACCACCGAAGTCGCCTATTCCATCGAGCATCTGGGCGAGTCGCTGGACCTGCGCGGCCTCGTGGGGCTTCAGATGCTGGCGGATGCGGACAGGGTGCCGGGGCGGGACGACAACACCTTCTTCGCGCAGGGCGAGATCACGATCTATCCCACAAGCGGGCTGGCCCTGTCGGCGGCTGTTCTGGCCGATGGCGATGGCGAGGGCTATGGCGTGGGGGTCGAATACCGCCCCGCGGGCTGGGGCGTGAGTTTCTATCTCGACTATGCTGAGGCGTTCGACGACTACCGCGACGTGGCCAGCTATGACGCGTTCGCGGGGGGCATCCGCTTCGTGCCCGGCACATCGTCGCTCAAGGCGCAGCGGCAGGGCGGGCTGGGCCGGATCATGCAGCGCTATTTCGAAGCCCAGTAAGCGGCCCGGCCCGACATCCCGACATGTGCCGTCCCGGCGAAAGCCGGGACCTCCCGGCGGGCCTGCCGTGGCTGCCGCTGGACGTCGGCGTTCTGCCGCGCTAAGGGCCGCGCATGCCCCAGATGTCCTATCCCGCCCATGTCCGGGCCACGCTTGTCCTTGGTCTGCCGCTGATCGGCGGGCAACTGGGGCAGTTCCTGATCCATGTCACCGATGTCGTGATGGTGGGCTGGTACGGCGTGCCGGACCTTGCCGCGCTGGTCGTCGCCAATTCCATCATCATGGTGCTGATCCTGTTCGGGTCGGGCTTCGCCTGGGCGGTGATGCCGCTGGCCGCGGCGGCGGCGGAAGCGGGCGACGACCTTGTGGTGCGGCGGGTCACGCGCATGGGGCTGTGGGCGTCGCTTGGGTTTGCGGTGCTGACCGTGCCGCCGCTGGTGTTCACCCCGGACCTTTATGGCCTGATGGGCCAGCCGCCGCGCGTGGCGCTGCTGGCGGGGCAGTATTTCGCCATCGCGGCGTGGGGTGTGTTTCCGGCGCTGATCATCATGGTGCTGCGCAGCTACCTGTCCGCGCTGGAGCGCACGCAGGTCGTGCTGTGGGTCACGCTCGCGTCGGCGGTGGCCAATGCGGGTTTCAACTGGGTGCTGATCTTCGGCAATCTCGGGGCGCCGGAGCTGGGCGTGCGCGGCGCGGCCATCGCGTCGATCCTGACCAATCTCGTGGCGATGGCGGGGCTGGCCGTCTATGCCCGCTGGCGCGAACCGCAGCACGAGATCTTCGTACGCCTGTGGCGGCCGGACTGGAGCGCCCTGCGCCGCGTGCTGCGCATGGGTTTTCCCATCGGTGTCACGACGCTGGCCGAGGTCGGGCTGTTTTCGGCGGCGTCGATCATGATGGGCTGGGTCGGGACCGAGGCGCTGGCCGCCCATGGCATCGCGCTGCAACTGGCGACCGCCGTGTTCATGGTGCATCTGGGCCTGAGCCAGGCGGCGACGGTGCGCGCGGGCCGGGCCTATGGGCGGGGCGATGTCGGGCATCTGCGGCGCGCCGCGCTGGTGGCGGCGGCACTGTCGCTTGTCGTGGCGCTGGTGACGGTGGCGGTGTTCCTGGCCGTGCCGCGGCCCCTGATCGGGCTGTTCCTCGACCCGGCGGAGCCGCAATTGCCCGCGATCATGGCCATCGGCGTGACGCTGCTGGCGGCGGCTGCGCTGTTCCAGGTGGCCGACAGCGTGCAGGTCATGGCGTTGGGTGTGTTGCGCGGCGTGCAGGACACGCGCGTGCCGATGATCTATGCCGCGATCAGCTATTGGCTGCTGGGGGCGCCGGTGGCGTATCTGCTGGGGTTCACCGCCGGATGGGGCGGGGTCGGCATCTGGGTCGGTCTGGCCTTCGGGCTGGCCTGTGCCGCCGTGCTGATGCTGCGCCGGTTCTGGTGGTACATCGTCCCGGGGCTGGAGCGCGCGGAGGGCTCCCCCGCGCGCCCCGCATTCGTCATGTGAGCGTGGCGCAGAATTCCTGGATGCGCGTGCAGGCGGTTTTCAGCGCATCGTCCGAGGTCGCGTAGCTGACCCGGAAGCAGGGCGAGAGCCCGAAGGCCGCGCCGAACACGACCGCGACGCCCTTTTCCTCCAGCAGGGCCGTGGCGAAGGTTTCGTCATCGTCGATCTTCGTCCCGCCGGCGGAGGTCTTGCCGATGCAGCCCGCGATCATCGGGTAGACGTAGAACGCGCCTTCGGGCGTGGGGCAGGTGATGCCCTCGCAGGCGTTGAGCATCGACACCACCAGATCGCGGCGGCGGCGGAACGTCTCGTTGTTGACCGGGATGAAATCCTGCGTGCCGTTCAGCGCCTCTACCGCGGCCCACTGGCTGATCGAACTGGGGTTGGAGGTGGATTGCGACTGCACCTTGCGGATCGCGCCGATCAGCTGTTCCGGGCCTGCGGCGTAGCCGATGCGCCAGCCGGTCATGGCATAGGCCTTGGACACGCCGTTGACGGTCAGCGTGCGGTCGTAGAGCGCCGGTTCGACCTGTGCGGGGGTGCAGAATTCGAACCCGTCATAGACGAGATGTTCGTACATGTCGTCCGACATCACCCAGACATGGGGATGGCGCATCAGCACGTCGGTCAGGGCCTTCAGCTCGTCCCAGGCGTAGCCCGCGCCGGTGGGGTTGGAGGGCGAGTTGAAGATCAGCCACTTGGTCTTGGGTGTGATCGCGGCTTCGAGCTGTTCCGGCGTCAGCTTGTAGCCGGTCTGGCTGGAGGCTTCGGCCACGACCGGCGTGCCGCCCGCGAGCAGCACCATGTCGGGGTAGCTGACCCAGTAGGGGGCAGGTATCACCACCTCGTCGCCGGGGTTCAGCGTGGCCATCAGCGCGTTGTACAGCACCTGCTTGCCGCCCGTGCCCACGGTGACCTGCGCGGGCGTGTAGTCGAGCCCGTTGTCGCGCTTGAACTTGGCGCAGATCGCGTCCTTCAGTTCGGGCAGGCCGTCGACGGCGGTGTATTTCGTCTTGCCCGCGTTGATGGCGGCGATGGCCGCATCCTTGATGTTCTGGGGGGTGTCGAAATCGGGCTCCCCGGCGCCAAGGCCGATGACGTCCTTTCCGGCTGCTTTCAGCTCGCGGGCCTTGGTGGTGACCGCGATCGTGGGGGACGGTTTTACGCGGGCAAGGGTCGCGGACAGGAAGGTCATCGGGCTCTCCGGTTGTCATGGATGATGCGGGTGCTTAGGATGTGCAGCATGATCGATCAAGAGATGACCGCCGATATGGCGGAAACCGACGAGCCCTGGTTCACGCCGGAAAACAGCACGCTGGGCGACCGGCTTGCTGGGGCGCGGGAGGCTGCGGGCATGACGCGGGCCGAACTGGCGCGGCGCATGGGGCTGAAGCTGTCTACCATCGACAAGTGGGAGGACGACCTGGCCGAGCCGCGCGCGAACCGGCTGCAGATGCTGTCGGGGCTGCTCGGCGTGTCGCTGACATGGCTGCTGACCGCCGAGGGCGACGGGCCGGGGCCGAGCGACGAGCCGTTGGGCGACGACCTGCGCAAGGTGCTGTCGGAGATGCGGCAGGTGCGTACCGACCTTCTGCGCGAGGCGGAGCGGATCGGACAGCTGGAAAAGCGCCTGCGCAGCCTGCTGAAGGAACCGGCGGCATGAGCGATCCCGTGCGCGATCCCCTGCGCGAAACCGGCGGTGGAGCGGACGAGCCCCGCGAGACGCGGCTGAAACGGCTGCGCATGCGGTCGATCCGCCGGGGCATCAAGGAGATGGACCTGATCCTCGGCGCCTTCGCGGCGGAGGAGCTGGCGAAGCTGCCGACGGCAGGGCTGGACCTGTACGACGCGCTTCTGACCGAGAACGACCACGATCTTTACGGGTGGGTCAGCGGGCAGACGCCGACGCCGCCCGAATACCTGGACCTCGTCAGCCTGATCGCGGCGCACCAGTCGAATATTGCGCGCAATTGAAGCATCTTCGCCGCGCAACTTAACCCAATTTTGGCAGAATCCCGCGACCTTCGTCAGACGTGTAACGATGGAGGATTGCGATGAGCATACACCCTAACCTGCCGGAGCGGGCAGAGGCCGACCTGATGGGCGGCTATCTCGAATCGCTCGCTCTTGTCGAACGGCTGCACCGCCTGCTTCTCGATGTCATCAAGGACGAATTCGAACGGATCGGCATCCTTGAGATCAACGCGGTGCAGGCGCTGCTGCTGTTCAATATCGGCGATAACGAGGTCACGGCCGGTGAACTGAAGACCCGCGGGTATTACCAGGGGTCGAACGTGTCCTACAACCTGAAGAAACTGGTGGAGATGGGGTTCATGGACCACCAGCGCTGCCAGGTGGACCGCCGTTCTGTCCGCGTGAAGCTGACCGAACGGGGCCGCGAGATCCGCCGGATCATGGAGGGCCTGTTCGCCCGCCATGCCGAGGGTCTGGAAAGCCGCGGCGTGATGGGGGCGGACGGAATCGCCACCATCAACAGTTCGCTCAAGCGGGTCGAACGGTACTGGACCGACCAGATCCGCTATATCTATTGATCCGCCGGGCACCGCCCGACCGATCCGGACCAGAACGGTCCGCCCTTTCCGACCCGATCACCAGTGGCCGACATTTTCCATGCTTGCCCACGGTTCCTGCGGCGGAAGCGACTCCCCCATCTGAAGCAGTTCCACCGACACGTTGTCCGGCGACCGGACGAACGCCATGTGACCATCCCGCGGCGGGCGGTTGATCGTCACACCCGCGGCCTGCAATTCCGCGCATTTGTCATAGATGTTCTCGACCCGGTAGGCGAGATGGCCGAAGTGACGGCTGTCCGACGGCAGGGCGTCGTCGCCGTCCCAGTTGTAGGTCAGTTCCACGTCGGCGCGCCCATCGGCCTGGTCGGGCGGGCACAGGAATACGAGCGTGAAGCGGCCCTTGTCGTTCTCGATCCGCCGCCGTTCGACCAGCCCGAGCAGCTTGTAGAAGGCCAGCGACGCCTCCAGGTCCTTCACGCGCACCATGGTGTGCAGGTATTCGATCTTCATGGATAATCCTCCTTGGTTGTCCCTGACATACCATTGCCTCATGCGCGAACAAGCCCTGCGTCGATCCTGTGGAAAACTCCATCTGGTGGTTTCGCGCCCCCGCTTGTCCATATATCGTAAGCGTAGCGACTCAGACGGAGACCGCCATGTCCCTGACCCAAGACCAGCTTGACGATATCGCCGCGGCCCGTGCCGAGACCCGCCCGACCCGCCGCGCGGTGAGCGAGGGAATGGAGGCGCATCTCTACACCGCCCACCCGGTGCTGGACCACGGCTTCGTGCGGGTCATCGATTACATGGGCGATGACAGCGCCATCGTGCAGGCGGCGCGGGTCAGCTATGGCGCGGGCACGAAGAAGGCGCGCGACGATGCGGGATTGATCCGCTACCTCATGCGGCACTGGCATTCGACGCCGTTCGAGATGTGCGAGATCAAGCTGCATGTGAAGCTGCCGGTCTTCGTGGCGCGGCAGTGGATCCGGCACCGCACCGCGAACGTCAACGAATACTCGGCGCGGTATTCGATCCTTGACCGCGAGTTCTATATCCCCGCGCCCGACCAGCTTGCCGCGCAATCGACCCAGAACAACCAGGGCCGCGGTGCCGTGCTGGAGGGGGAGGAGGCTGCGCGCGTGCTGGACATGCTGCGCGCCGATGCGGACCGGGCCTATGACCATTACGAGGCGATGCTGTCACAGGAGGGGCAGCAGGGACTGGCGCGGGAACTGGCGCGGATGAACCTGCCCGCCAATGTCTATACCCAGTGGTACTGGAAGGTGGACCTGCACAACCTGTTCCATTTCCTGCGCCTGCGGGCCGACCCCCATGCGCAGTACGAGATCCGGGTCTATGCCGACACGATCTGCCGGATCGTGGCGGACTGGGTGCCCGCCGCCTATGCCGCGTTCGAGGATTACCGCATGGGCGGGGCGCAACTGTCGGCGCGGGGGCTGGACTGCCTGCGCCGGATGCTTGCGGGGGAGACCGTCACGCAGGACACCAGCGGCATGAGTGCCGGCGAGTGGCGCGAGTTTCGCGCCCTGATCGCGCCGGGCGGCTAGCTCAGGCGGCGGGACCGTGGCCCTGCCAGTCGCGTGCCATCGCCTTGAGCGCCGCGACAGCGTCCGGGTTCGCGGCTTCCCATGCGCGAAAGGCCGCGAAGGCCGCGTTGGACTGGGTGGCGCGGGCAGGGCTGCCTTGCGGCGCCGGATCTGCACTGTAGAAATGGGTCTTGGCAGTCTCGTAGGCGCGCGAGCAGCGCATCGCGTCCGCGCCGGGCATGCTTGCCGCCTCGGATGACAGCGCGCAGGCGTAGTAAAGAACGAGATCGAGAACGAAACGGGACATCTCCGGCTCCTTTCGCGGATGCGAAGGACCGGCAAAAGGGGCGTGTGTGCCGAGCGCCGATCCCCCTGCATCCAAGATGGTCGAGCCGGGGCGCGGCGCAAAACAAGAAATGCTGCACCGCAGAAACCAGATGCGGTGTTGCCGATTTCCTGATCGGCTTCTGGTTATTTGCCTAAATCAAGGGCGCTGTCGGCGCCCCGTCCGTTTCAGTCGAGGAGCCGCAGATCGGTGGCGGATTCGCGCCCGTCCCGCCCGGCGCGCATTTCGTATTCCACTTTCTGGTTGTCCGCGAGCCCCGTCAAACCGGCGCGTTCGACGGCCGAGATATGGACGAAAACGTCCTTTCCGCCCGTGTCGGGCGCGATGAAGCCGAAACCCTTTGTCGTGTTGAACCATTTCACGGTGCCTGTGGGCATCGCGTATCTCCCCGTTCTGCGCCCGTGTCCGGGCCGGCCGCCTTCGACGCGCGGGGCGGACCCGACCGAATGCCCGATCCCGCTTGCACCCTGTTCGTGCAGGGATAAAACAAGGGTGAATCGGCGCGAAGGCAAGTAAATTTCCCGAAAAATGCGGGCGCGCGGGCAGGGGGACGCCATGGCGGATATCACGATCTACGGGTTGAAGGCGTGCGATACCTGCCGCAAGGCGATGCGGGCGCTGACGTCGGCGGGGCATGATGTGGCGCTGCACGACGTG
Organism: Meridianimarinicoccus zhengii; assembly: GCF_003254465.1. GTDB lineage: Bacteria > Pseudomonadota > Alphaproteobacteria > Rhodobacterales > Rhodobacteraceae > Meridianimarinicoccus > Meridianimarinicoccus zhengii. The sequence continues at coordinate 33,986 of NZ_QDFI01000032.1, read as the reverse complement.
CGGTCGGACCCCGTGCCGCGCGCGACGCTGGCCGCATGGCTGGATCGGTTCGGGCCCGAGTTGGTGAACCGTAAGTCCACGACATGGCGCGGGCTGTCGGAAGGCGACCGGGCGCGTGACCCGGCCGACCTGCTGGCGGAGCACCCGGCGCTGATGAAGCGCCCGGTGATCGTGACGGACGGCGCGGCCCATCTGGGCTGGACCGCGCCGGTGCAGGCGGCCCTGCGGGTCTAGACGATATCCGGTGCGCGGGCGTCGCGGGCCAGCGTGTCGGTGATGGCGTCCAGCGGTTCGGTGACGGTGGCCTTTTCACCAAGCCTGCGCACGGTGACGGTGCGGTTCTCGACCTCGCGCGCGCCACAGGCAAGGATGACGGGGACCTTGGCGACCGAGTGTTCGCGCACCTTGTAGTTGATCTTCTCGTTGCGCAGGTCGGCCTCGGCGCGGATGCCCGCGGCCTGCAGGGCGTTGACGACCTCGCGCACGTAATCATCCGCGTCCGACACGATGGAGGCGACGACGACCTGCCGCGGGGCCAGCCAGAACGGCATCCGGCCCGCGTAGTTCTCGATCAGGATGCCGATGAACCGCTCGAAGCTGCCCAGCACGGCGCGGTGAAGCATCACGGGGCGGTGTTTCTCGCCATCCGCGCCGATGTAGTTGGCGTCGAGCCGTTCGGGCAGGTTGAAATCCGCCTGGAACGTGCCGCATTGCCATTCGCGCCCGATCGCGTCGGTCAGCTTGAAGTCGAGCTTGGGGCCGTAGAACGCCCCTTCGCCCGGGTCGACTTCATAATCGTTGCGCACCGACAGGATCGCCTTTTCAAGGGCGGCTTCGGCCTTGTCCCAGACGGCATCGCTGCCGACGCGGACATCGGGTCGGGTGGACAGTTTGATGTCGAAGGTGCCGAAACCCGTGTCCTTGTAGACGCGCGACAGCAGGTCGATGAACTTCGCGCATTCCGCCTCGATCTGGTCTTCGGTGCAGAAGATATGCGCATCGTCCTGGGTGAAGTTGCGCACCCGCATCAGCCCGTGCAGCGCGCCATGGGCTTCGTAGCGGTGGCACGATCCGAATTCCGCCAGCCGCAGGGGCAGGTCGCGGTAGGACTTGATGCCCTGGTTGAACACCTGAACGTGGCAGGGGCAGTTCATGGGCTTGAGGGCGTTGACGCGCTTTTCGTTGGCGTGTTCCTCGTCGATTTCCGTGATGTACATGTTTTCACGGTACTTGTCCCAGTGGCCCGAGGCTTCCCACAGCTTGCGGTCCACGACCTGCGGCGTGCGGATCTCGCGGTAGCCGTCGCGGTCCAGCTGGCGGCGCATGTAGTCTTCGAGCTGGCGGTAGATGGTCCAGCCATCGGGATGCCAGAAGACCATGCCCGGCGCTTCGTCCTGGAAATGGAACAGGCTCATCTCGCGCCCCAGCCGCCGGTGGTCGCGCTTTTCGGCTTCTTCGAGGAAATGCAGATGCGCCTTCAGGTCTTCGCGGTTCTGGAAGCCCACGCCGTAGATGCGTTGCAGCATGGGCCGGGTGCTGTCGCCGCGCCAATAGGCGCCCGCGACCGACATCAGCTTGAACGCATCCGCGGGCACTTGGCCCGTGTGCTGCAGGTGCGGGCCGCGGCACAGGTCCTGCCAGTCGCCATGCCAGTACATCCGCAGCGGTTCGTCGCCCGGGATCGAGTCGATCAGTTCGACCTTGTAGGGTTCATTGTTCGCCTCGTAATGGGCGATGGCGCGGGCGCGGTCCCAGACCTCCGTGCGGACGGGATCGCGCGCCGCGATGATCTCTTTCATCTTTTGTTCAATGAGACCAAGGTCTTCGGGGGTGAAGGGATCTGCCCGGTCAAAGTCGTAGTACCAGCCGTTCCTGATCACGGGGCCGATGGTGACCTTCACGTCGGGCCAGATCGCCTGCACGGCGCGGGCCATGATATGCGCAAGGTCGTGCCGGATGAGTTCCAGCGCCTGCGCGTCGTCCTTCATGGTGTGGATGGCGATATCGGCATCCGCGTCGATGGGCCATTGCAAATCCCAGTGAGCGCCGTTGACCTTGGCGGAAATCGCCTTTTTCGCCAATGACTTGGAGATATCCTCGGCCACGGCGGCGGGGGTCGTTCCGCCGGGATAGACGCGCTGGGAGCCATCGGGAAGGGTGAGGGTGACGTTCGCCATTGTCTGGCCTCCTCGTCGGTTCGGCGCCTACGAAACGCCCGGTTGCGGGTATGGGTTTGGCGCGTTCTGGCCGGGGCGCGGCGCGGTGTCAAGCCGCCCGCCGAGGCCGCGATCCCGTGTATGACTCCCGTATGACTCTTGTATGACTCCGGTATGCCCTGCGTCCGCGCCGCCCGTGCGCCGGGACTGTCGGGTCATACCACGAGAACCACCGCCGCGATGGCGAGGATGCAGACCCAGCCGGCGGTGAACAGGACCGGCCGCAGGGGCATCCGCGCCATGCCCGAGATCATGCCCGCCGCGTGGGCGAGACGGACCCAGAAGAACGCGACGCTGGCCCAGACCGTCACCGGGGTGGATACCCCGGCCAGATGCGCGACCAGCACGACCACGGCGAAGGGCAGGAACTGTTCGAGCAGGTTCAGATGCGCCCGGTGCGCCCGGTGCATCCAGGCGGGCAGCGCGCGCAGGTCGGGCGGCCGCAGGAAATCGGCGTGTGCCCGGCCTGCCTGCGTGTTCATCCCGACGATGAAGGGAAGCCAGAGCGACGCGGCCAGCAACGCGGTCAGCGTCAGCCAGAACAGTTCCGCGGTCATGCCGCGCCCCCGTCGGACACATGGGCAAAGCGGACCGCTTCGCCGGTTTCCAGCCAGGTCTTCAGCCCCGCCGCCCAGCGGGCCCAGCCGTCGGACACCCCTTCGCCGGGGAGGACGGGGAAGGTCAGGCCGTAATGTTCGACCGTCAGGCTGCAATGGTCGCCCTCGGCCGCGATCCGGAACACGGTGCGCGACGGCGCGCCGCCGCCTTCCCATTGCGGCTCGAACGTGGCGACGATGCGGGTCTTCGGCGTGATCTCGATCGCGCGCGACCGCAGCATCAGCGACCCATCCGCGAAGCGGTAATCGAAGCAGTCGCCTTCCCGGTCCACGCGATGGGCCATGAAGTGCCACGCCGCCATCTGGTCTGCCCGGGTCAGCGCATCCCAAAGCGCGTCCTGCGAACAGCGGATGAAGGTCTGCAGGACGAAATCGGGTTTGGCGTCGGTGTCGTGCATGGTCTGGTCTCCTTCCAGTGTGGACTTGAGTTCGATGAGCGCACGGGCCGCGGGTTTGGCGATCAGCGGTTCGATCCAGCGGTCGATGGCCTGCTGGAGCGGCACGGCGTTGAGGTAGTGGTACTTGAACCGCCCCCGCCGGAGCGTGGTGATGAGCCCCGCGTCCTCCAGCACGCCGAGATGTTTCATCACCCCGAAGCGGGTCATCTCGAACCGCGTGGCCAGATCGCCGAGCGTCTGCCCGTCGCGCGCGCGCAGGGCATCGAGGATTTCGCGTCGGGCGGGGTCGCCGAGGGCCTTGAAGAGCTTGTCCATGAACCGCATATACGTGATTCTATGGTCACGTGACAATATGGTAACTTATGCGCGATGTGCGTCCAGTCCCCTTTCTGCCGGGACCGTGCCCGGACGGGCTTGCGCCGCGCGCGTCGTGAGGCGAGGCTGGTCCCGCGCGCAGGGAGGACACGCATGCGAGGGCCCGAATTTCTGGACACGCCCGAGGGACGGCGGATCGGCTATGGCCGGGTCGCGGGAGATGGCCCCGGCGTGGTCTTTCTGGGTGGGTTCGCGTCGGACATGTCCGGCACCAAGGCGACGCATCTGGAGGCCTGGGCGCGGGCGCGGGGCCGGGCATTTCTACGGTTCGACTACAGCGGTCATGGGGTGTCGTCGGGCGCATTTGCCGATGGCTGCATCGGCGACTGGGCGGCGGATGCGCGCGCGGTGCTGGATGCGCTGACCGCGGGGCCGCAGATCCTTGTGGGGTCGTCCATGGGCGGGTGGATTGCGTTGCTGCTCGCGCGCGCCGTGCCGGACCGGGTGGCCGGGCTGGTGACCATCGCCGCGGCGCCGGACTTTACCGATGACCTGTGGGACGGGATGGACGGCGCCGCCCGCGCGCGGCTGGACGCGGAGGGATCGGTTGCGCTGCCGTCGGATTACGGGGCGCCCCTGCCGGTCACCGCGCGGATGATCGCCGAAGGGCGCGCGCGCAGGATCTTCGATGCGCCGCTCGCGTTGCCGTTCCCGGCGCGGTTCCTGCAGGGCACAGCGGATGTGGAGGTCTCTGTGGCGAAGGCGGTGCGGCTGCTGGACCACGCGGAGGGCGACGACATGCGGCTGGTGCTTGTGAAGGATGCCGATCACCGTTTTTCCAGCCCCGCCTGCCTGTCGCTGATCGAGGCCGCGATCACGGAGGTCGGGGGCTGATGGACACGCTGATGGCGGTGCTGCGGTGGGTGATCGGGGTCGGGGTCGTCCTGTGGCTGGCGATGCTCGTGCTGGACTGGGTGGGGCCGACCGAGCCCGTGGTGCTGTCCGCACCCGCGCCGGACCTGCCGCCGCTGGATGACTTGGAGCCATGGGTTGCCGCGCAGGAGGCCGCGGTGCCCGACCTGCGCCCCGAGGCGGCGAAGCGGATCGTCTGGGCCGGTGCGCCGGGGGAGCGCACCGACTGGGCGGTGGTCTATCTGCACGGGTTCTCGGCCAGCCGGGAGGAAATCCGCCCGGTGCCGGACGAAGTGGCGGCGGCGCTGGGGGCGAACCTGTTCTTCGCGCGCCTTTCGGGGCATGGGCGGGATGGGGCAGCCATGGCCGAGGCATCCGTGGCGGACTGGATGGCCGACACGGCGGAGGCGCTGGCCATCGGGCGTGCGCTTGGAACGCGGGTTCTGGTGATCGGCACCTCGACCGGCGGCGCGCTGGCCGCGATGGCCGCGCAGGATGGCGCGATGTCGGAGGGTGTGGCGGGAGTTGTCCTCGTGTCGCCGAATTTCCGCGTGGCGGGCTGGCCGGGGCGGCTGATCGAATGGCCGGGCGTGCGGGTCTGGGCGCCGTTCGTGGTGGGACAGGAGCGCGGGTTCGAACCGCGCAGCCCCGACCATGCGCGGCACTGGACGACGCGCTATCCGACGGTGGCGCTTGCACCGCTCGGGGCGCTGACCCGGGCCGTGCGGTCGCTGGATGCCGGGGCGGCGCGGGTGCCCGCGCTGTTCATGGTGTCCGAGCGGGACCTGATCGTGGACAGCCATGCGGCGCTGCGGGCGGCGGCGCGTTGGGGGCAGGACAGCGGCGCATCGGCGGAACTCATGTCGGTGTCCCTGCGGCCCGGCGACGACAGCGCGGGGCATGTGCTTGCGGGCGATATCCTCAGCCCCGGCGGCACGGCACCGCTGGTCGCCCGGATAGAACGCTGGGCCGCAGGGTTGTAGCGGCGCGGGCGTTTCCCGCATCTTCGCATCGGGGACGGGCCAGTCCTGGACGACGACCGGGGCACGCCCCGCCGCGACGCGGTGCCGCCTGCGCCGGGCGAAGAATTCCGGTCGAGGGCCTAGTCCGTGGCGACCCGTCGAAGCGGATTTGCCGGGCGTGTGTCGGTACGCTGTGCCCGCGTTGTCAGACGCTGCGCAGGCCCTGAGCCGGCTGCGGGGCGGGGCGGGCGTTGCTGTCGATGAAATTCAGCACCAGCGGGCGGATGTTGTTGCGCCAGCTCTTGCCCGCGAAGATTCCGTAATGGCCCGCGCCGGGTTCGAGATGGGCGGCCTTCTTGCCGTCGGGCAGACCCGTCAGCAGGTCCAGCGCGGCAAGGCACTGGCCCGGCGCGCTGATGTCGTCCTTTTCGCCCTCGACGACCTTGACCGCGATGTCGGTGATCTTGCCGATATCCACGGGGTGGCCATCCACCACGAAGCGGTTCTCGGCGATCTCGAGGTTCTTGAAGATGCGTTCCACCGTCGAGAGGTAGAATTCCGCGGGCATGTCCATCACGGCGAGGTATTCGTCGTAGAACTTGTTGTGGTGGTCATGGTCGCTCGACTCGCCCTTGGCGGTGCGCACGATCTGGTTAAAGAACGCCTCGCCGTGCCGGTCGGCATTCATGGAGATGAAGGATGTCAGTTGCAGCAGGCCCGGATAGACCAGCCGCCCGGCACCCCGGTAGTTGAAGCCGACACGCTGCACCGCAAGCTCTTCGAGCTGGCCCATGGTGATGCGGCGGCCGAAATCGGTCACGTCCGTCGCCGCGGCGTCCGGGTCGATCGGGCCGCCGATCAGGGTCAGGGTCGCCGGTTGCGCGTCCGGGTTCCGTTCGGCCAGCAATGCCGCAGCGGCCAGCGTCAGCGGCGCGGGCTGGCACACGGCGATGACGTGCAGGTCGGGGCCAAGCTCTTCCATGAACTCGACCAGATACCGCGTGTAATCCTCGATATCGAACTTGCCTTCGGACACGGGAATGTCGCGCGCGTTGTGCCAGTCGGTGATGAACACGTCGCAATCGGGCAGCAGGCTGAGCACGGTGGAGCGCAGCAGCGTGGCATAGTGTCCCGACATCGGGGCCACCAGAAGCACGCGGCGGCGCATCGGGTTGCGTCCCTGCACCTCGAATTTCACGAGATCGCCGAAAGGCCGGGCCACGACGCTGTGGGTGGTCACGATATGGTCGCGCCCGTCATCGCCCACCACGCAGGTGATGTTCCAGTCGGGCTTTGCGATCATGCGCGCGAAGCTGCGTTCCGCCACCTCGCCCCAGGCGGCCATCAGCTTGAACGCCGGGGTCGGCGCCAGCCCCATGGCGGGCAGCGACCCGATGGCGCGCGCCGTGGACCCCATCCACTGAAAGGTGTTGCGGGCCGTTTCCATAACGTCGTAGGTCGCCATGTAGCGCATCATCGTCTCCTGGGGCCGGGTCATGTGACCGCCCGTAACAATTCGTCGCTTTGGCCCCCCTCCTCTACGACGATACAAACAGTTTGCAGAGACTACGGGGGAATCCGGGACATGACAACTGACGAAAAAGCCACGGGCGCCGAACTGGAACGCCTGAACGAGAACGTATCGCGGCTTGAGGAACTGTCCCAGCGGCTGGTGGCGGCGATGGCCAACAAGCGGCAGGTGGACCCTGCTCTGCACGGTCCGAGCCAGGACGTTTTTGTCAAGGCGGCAACCGCGTATTGGCACGAGTGGCTGAACAATCCGGCCAAGATCATCGAGCACCAGGCGGGATACTGGGGCAAGATGCTTCAGCATTACGTCGACGTGCAGAAGACCCTGTCGAGCGGCAAGCTGATGGCGCCGCCGGACGACACGCCGGGCGACAAGCGATTTGCCCATCCGTTGTGGCAAACGCATCCATACTTCAATTTCATCAAGCAGAACTACCTGCGCACCGCGCAGGCGATCGACGATGCGGTGGCGGCGCTGGAGGATCTGGACGACAAGGACCGCCAGCGCGTGAGCTACTTCACGCACCAGATCATCGACATGTTCGCGCCCACCAATTTCCTGGCGACCAACCCGGATGCGCTGGAACGCGCGGTGGAAACGCAGGGCCAGTCGCTGGTGCAGGGGCTCGAGAACCTCGTGCGCGACATCGAGGCCCATGACGGCGAGCTTCTTGTGACGCTGTCGGATCCGAGCGCTTTCAAGGTGGGCGAGAACCTTGCGACCACGCCGGGCAAGGTCGTGTTCCGCAACCGCCTGTTCGAGCTGATCCAGTACGCGCCCACGACCGAGACGGTGCACACCACGCCGCTGCTGATCTTCCCGCCGTGGATCAACAAATTCTACATCCTCGACATGAAGGAGAAGAACAGCCTGATCCGGTGGATCGTGGACCAGGGCTTCACGCTGTTCGTCGTGTCCTGGGTGAACCCGGATGCCAGCTATGCCGATGTGGGCATGGATGACTACGTGTCCGAAGGATACCTGACCGCCATCGACAAGGTGAAGGAAATCACGGGCGAGGCGCAGATCAACGCTGTGGGCTACTGCATCGCGGGCACGACGCTGAGCGTGACGCTGGCCCTGATGGCCAAGCGCGGCGACACGTCGATCAAGGCCGCGACGCTGTTCACGACGCTCACCGATTTCTCCGATCCGGGCGAGGTCGGCGTGTTCCTCGACAACAATTTCGTGGACGGGATCGAACGGGAATGCGGGCGCACCGGGATTCTCGACAGCTTCTTCATGTCGCGGACCTTTTCCTTCCTGCGCTCGAACGACCTGATCTATGGCCCCGCGGTGCGCAGCTACATGATGGGAGAGACTCCGCCCGCCTTCGACCTGCTGCACTGGAACAGCGACGGGACGAACCTGCCGGGCAAGATGGCGGTGGAGTACCTGCGCGGGCTGTGCCAGCAGGATCGGTTCGCCACGACGGGCTTCACGATCTGTGGCGAGACGGTCAGTTCGGGCGACGTGAAGACGCCGCTCTGTGCCATCGCGTGCGAGACCGACCATATCGCCCCGTGGAAGCCATCCTATCGCGGGGTGCAGAAATTCGGCAGCCGGTCGAAGACCTTCATCCTGTCCCAGTCGGGTCATATCGCCGGGATCGTGAACCCGCCGTCGAAGAAGAAATACGGCCACTACACCAATACGGACCTGAAGCTGGACCCCGAGGCCTGGCTTGACGGCGCCACCTTCAACGAAGGGTCATGGTGGCCGCGCTGGGGCGAATGGCTGGCCAAGAAGTCCGGCAAGCAGGTGCCCGCGCGCACGCCGGGCAATGCCGATCATCCGCCGCTGGCCGATGCGCCCGGCACCTATGTGGTCGCCCAGTCGAAGGGGTAGGTGCCGCAGCGTCAAAAATATGCCGCGTTGCAGAATTAGGGGTTGAATTGCTGCGGTGCAGCATGCATATACGGGTCAGCAACAACGAAGGCGGTCAAGTGTTTCCGCCTACTGCTCAGGAGAAGACAAATGGCTGCGACCAAATCGAACGACATGACCAAGATGATGCAGGAAATGATGGGTGCATTCCCCGTCGACACCAAGGCGATGCAGGACGCGTTCAAGACGTCGGCGACGCTGAGCGACAAGATGTCGAAAGTGGCGCTGGAAGCCGCCGAGAAGTCGAGCGAAATCTCGTCCAAGTGGACCAAGGACACGCTGGCCAAGTTCGCCGCCGTGACCTCCGTCAAGGAAGAGCCGGCCGACTACGGCAAGGCGATGACCGACTTCGCATCGGCTCAGGCGGAAATGACCTCGGAAGCCATGGCTGCTTTCGCCGAAGTCGCGAAGAAGGTGCAGATGGAAACCGTCGAACTGATGCTGGCCGCCGGCAAGGACATCAGCGAAGACGCTACCGCCGCCGTCAAGAAGGCGACGACCGACATGACCGCGGCGGCCAAGAAGGCCACCACCACGGCGACGGCTGCGGCCAAGTAATTCCGCCACGCGCGGAACGGCCGGTCCGGGGCATCCTCCCTGATCCCGGATCGGACGGTTTGGAACGGAGCGGGCTTTTCGAGCCCGCTCTTTTCTTTTGATCTATGCTGTCCTACTCTGCACTGCGGCGACCCGAGCGGAGGATACCCGGTGGCGGACAACGACAAACCCCTGTTGATCAAGCGGTACGCCAGCCGGCGGCTCTATAACACCGAGACGAGCGATTACGTCACGCTGGAAGATATCGCGGGGTTCATTCGCGCGGGCCGCGAGGTGAAGATCGTCGATCTGAAATCGGGGGACGACCTGACGCGGCAGTATCTGCTTCAGATCGTGGCGGAGCATGAAAGCAAGGGCGAGAGCGTCCTGCCGATCGCGGTGCTGACCGATCTCGTGCGCAGCTACACGACGCAGGCGCAGTCGGTCGTGCCGCAATTCCTCGCCATGTCCTTCGAGATGCTGCGCGACAGCCAGTCGAAGATGATGGAAGGCTTCACCCAGATACCCGGCCCGATGACGGCGATGAACCCGATGAATCCCATGTCGGGGATCGAGGCGATGAAGCGCCAGCAGAAGGCGTTCCTGCAGACGATGGTACCGGGCTGGAAGGGTGACGGGACGGACACCGCCCCGGACGCCCCCGCGCCGAAGACCGAACTGAGCAGCGCCGAACGCGAGGAACTGGACGATATCCGCGCGCAACTGGCCGAGTTGAAGGACAAGATGTCCAAGCTGGGCGAGTGACCGCGGCGCGCGCCCGATGAACGGCTGAGGGCCGCCGATGGCCGATCCGGGCGGGCGCCTTACGCTGTGGATGATCGAGTGTTTCGTGGGGATCGCCGAGACGCGGTCGATTTCCGGGGCGGCGCGCAGGGTGGGCGCCAGCGTGTCGGCCGTGAGCCAGCAATTGAGCAAGCTGGAAGCCGGGCTTGGCACCGTTCTCGTGGACCGGGCGGCCCGGCCCCTGGCGCTGACCCCTGCGGGGGAGACGTTCCTGCGCCGGGCGCAGACCATCCTTGACGAAGCGGCCTTGGCGCGGTCGGACCTGTTGGGGACCGATCTGTCGCACCTGACCCGCGTGCGGCTCGGCATGATCGAGGATTTCGATGCGGACGTGACCCCGCGGCTGCTGACCGACATGGCCGATGCGCTGCGAACCTGCCAGTTCCTGCTGGAAACGGGGCCGACCCATCGTCTTCTGGCGGGGCTGGGCGACCGGGCGCTCGACATGGTGGTGGCTGCCGATACCGCAGCACCCGCCGAGGGGCTGGAAATTCACCCGCTGCTGGTGGAACCCTTCGTCGCCGTGGTGCCGCTGGCGGACGGTGTGCCGCTGGCCACCGATGCGGGGGCGCTGCGGGCGCTGCCCTTCCTGCAATACACCCAGCGGCATCACATGGGCCGGCAGATCGCGGCGCATCTGGCGCGGCAGGATTTCGTCCTGTCGCCCCGGTTCGAGATGGACAGCTACCACGCGATCCTGTCGATGGTGGCCGAAGGCGCGGGGTGGTCGATCCTCACGCCGCTGGGGCTTTTGCGCGCGCACCGGTTCGAATCGCGCGTGGGCGTGGTGCGGCTGCCGGTCGCGCCCTTCGGGCGGGCGCTGTCGCTTTGGGCGCGGCGGGGCGCGCTGGGGGACATGCCCGCCGATACCGCGGCACGGCTGCGCGTGATCCTGGCCGATCTGATCGTGCGGCCCGCGCGGGTGCGTATCCCGTGGCTCGGCGCGGCGATGGCCGTTCTGGGGCAGGACGGTGGGCCAATCCCTGTCTGATCCGGGCGATCAGGTCCCGTAGGCCCGCGGCGCCGTCACGTCCTCCGCCGCCATCAGCAGCGCACCGGCGATCAGGTCGCATTCCGCCGGCGTCAACCGCGCGGGCAGCCGCACGTCGCAGGCCCGCATCAGCATCGCGCGGGTGCGCGGCAGGTCGGGAATGTCACCGAGGAACTGCCAGTTCCAGAAGGCGCGCGCGTTGTCCGTGCTCATCCCGAAGACCTGCACCTTGACGCCGCGCGCGGCGGCTGCGGCGGTGAAGCCACGGGTGGTGTCGTCGTCCATCCCGACCAGATTGAACTGGATCGAGTCGGGCGCGCGGCGTTCCGGGGCGAGCGGCGGGGGCACGTCGAACGCGGGATGGGCGTTCAGTTGCGCCGCGACATGGTCGTGGTTGCGCAGCCCGTCGCGCACCCGCCGGGGCAGCTCGTCGAGTTGCGGGCGCACCAGCGCCGCCGACAGGTTGTTCAGCCGCGTGTTGTAGAGCGGCAGACGGTTCTGCCAGCGCGCGACATGGTCGGTCACACCGGGATGTTTCTTCCAGTTGTGTTCATAGGCGCCCGACATGATGACGGCGCGCGCGAAGATCTCGGGGTCGTCGGTGACCAGCATCCCGCCTTCGCCCGCGTTTAGCAGCTTGTAGGACTGGAACGAAAAGCAGCCCACGCGCCCCAGCGTGCCGATGTTGCGGCCAGCCCATGTCGTGCCCAGCGAATGGGCCGCATCCTCGATCACCGGCAGGCCATGGGCTTCGGCAAGCGCCATGATCGCGTCCATGTCCGAGGTATGCCCGCGCATGTGGCTGATGAGCACCGCGTCCGCGTCCGCGATCTTCGCTTCGAAATCGGCCGTGTCGATGCGGTAGTTTTCACCCACGTCGACCAGCACGGGCACGCAATCGGCATGGACCACCGCCGAGGGCACCGCGCCGAAGGTGAAGGCCGGAATGAGCACCTTCGCCCCGCGCGGCAGATCGAGCGCCTTGAGAGTCAGGAACAGCGCCGCCGAGCAGGACGCCACGGCCAGGGCGTAGCGGCTGCCGAGCAGGGCCGCGAACTCCGCCTCCAAGAGCGCCACCGGGGCGTCCGCGCTCGTGTAGCGGAAGAGATCGCCCGACGACAGAAGGCGGTCGATTTCCGCCCGCGCGGCCTCGGGGATCGGTTCGGCGTCGTAGACATTCGGGAACGGGGTCGCGGTCATTTTCGATTTCCTGAAACGGATGTTTCGAAAACCTGTACACCAAGCCGGGTAACAATTCCACGACACCGTGCGCGTCGGCGCGATTCGTCGAAACGCCCTACGGTCGCGGTCAGATCCCCAGCCGGTCGCGCAGGGCGAACCACGTCATCGCCAGCACCAGAAGCGGGCCGCGCAGCGCCGGGCCGCCGGGAAAGGGCGGGCTGGGCAGGCGGGCCATCACGTCGAAGCGGCCCGCATCGCCCGCGACTGCTTCGGCCATCAACTGCCCCGCCAGCGTCGCCAGCGCCACGCCATGGCCGGAGTACCCGCCCGCGGTGTAGAGTCCCGGTTCCGACCGCGCGAGATAGGGCAGGCGGGAGCGCGTGATCGCCAGCGTGCCGCCCCAGGCATGGGCGATTCCGATGCCGGTCAATTGCGGATAGAGTGCCGCCAGCCGCGGGCGCACCATCGCGGCGATGTCCGCGGGGAAGCGGTAGCCATAGGTCTCCCCCCCGCCGAACACGAGCCGGTCGTCCGCGCTGCGCCGCCAGTAGTTCACCACGAAGCGGTCGTCGGCGACGGCGATGCCGCCCGGAAGCACCTCGGGGAAATCGGTCAGCGGGTCGGTCGCCACGATGAAGTTGTTGATCGGCATGACCCGCGCCGCCGTGGGGCCGTGCAGCCGCCCGAGATAACCGTTGCAGGCGAGAATCACGTGATCCGCCTGCAGCGTGCCCCGCGCGCTGGCCAGTTGCCACCGCGCACTGCGGGTCAGGCCCGTGACCTCCGACCCTTCGTGCAGCACCGCGCCCGCGTCCCGCGCCGCCCGCGCGATCCCAAGGGCGAAGGCCAGCGGGTCGAGATGCCCGGCCCCAAAGTCGATCACTCCGCCCGCGAAGCCCCGTGCGCCGGTGGCCTGCGCCGCCCCAGCGCGGTCGAGCGGTTCGAGCCGGTCATAACCGTAGACCCGCGCAAGGTGATCCGCGTGGTCGCGTTCAGCGCCCGCCGCCCGGTCGCTGCGCGCCAGATGCGCCACGCCGTCGCGCCAGTCGCAAGGGATGGCATGGTCCGCGATGAGCCGTTTGACCAAGGCCTTCGCATCCTCGCCAAGGTCCCAAAGCTGCCGCGCATGATCCGCGCCCAACCGCGCCTCCAGCGTCTGCTGGTCCACGCGCTGGCCTGACCCGACCTGCCCGCCATTGCGCCCGGACGCCCCGAAGCCGATCCGTTGCGCCTCCAGCAGACGCACGGACAGGCCGGCCCGTGCTGCGTGCAGCGCCGCCGACAGGCCGGTATAGCCGCCGCCCACCACGCAGACATCCGCGTGGGTGTCGCCGTCCAGCGGCGGATGGCGCGGCACATCCCCGGCGCGCGCTGCGTAGAGGCTCGGCGGATATTCCCCGGCCCGGTCGTTGGCGTGAAGCAGGTTCATTGCGCGTCAGACGTTCAGCAGCAGGTGCTCGCGTTCCCAGGGCGAGATGACCTGAAGGAATTCGTCGTATTCCTCGCGCTTGACGATCTCGTAGACACGGCTGAAATCCGGCCCCAGCATGTCGCGCAGTCCCTCGGCCGCCGCGAACAGGTCGAGCGCCGAAAACAGGTCGCGCGGGATGTCGCTGCCGCCCGCATAGGCATCGCCCGCCATCATCGCACGGGGCGCCTGCGCCTCGCGCAGGCCCAGAAGCCCGCAGGCCAGCGACGCGGCAATCCCCAGATACGGGTTGCAATCCATCCCCGCGAGCCGGTTTTCCACCCGCCGCGCGGCGGGCGAGGAAATGGGCACGCGGATACCCGTGGTCCGATTGTCGCGCCCCCATTCGAGGTTGATGGGCGCCGCGTGGTCGCGCACGTAGCGGCGGTAGCTGTTCACGTAAGGGGCGAGGATCGCGATGGCCTCGGGCAGGTGGCTTTGCAGCCCGGCGATGAAATGGTGGAAGGCCGGAGTCTCCATCCCGTCCGCGGTGGAAAAGATGTTCTGCCCCGAGGCGCGGTCGAGAACGGAATGGTGGATATGCATGGCCGATCCCGGCTCGTCCTCGATCGGCTTGGCCATGAAGGTGGCGAAACAGTCGTGGCGCAGGGCGGCTTCGCGGATCAGGCGCTTGAAGAAGAACACCTCGTCCGCGAGCTTGACCGGGTCGCCGTGGCGCAGGTTGATCTCCAACTGGCCCGCGCCGCCCTCCTGCGTGATGCCGTCGATCTCGAAGCCCTGTGCTTCGGCGAAATCGTAGATATCATCGATCACGGGTCCGTATTCGTCCACCGCCGACATGGAGTATGCCTGCCGCGCGGCGGCGGGGCGGCCCGAGCGGCCCAGCATCGGTTCGATCGACCGCGCGGGGTCGAGATTGCGGGCGACGAGGTAGAACTCCATCTCCGGGGCCACCACGGGCACCAGCCCCGCGTCGTGATAAAGCTGCACGATCCGGCGCAGCACGTTGCGGGGCGCGAAGGGCACGTCGGTCCCGTCGGGGCGGCGGGCGTCATGAATCACCTGGAGCGTCCAGTCGCCGGTCCATGGGGCGGCGGTTGCTGTCTCCAGATCCGGGGTCAGGATCATGTCCGGTTCGGTGAAGCCCTGCGGTCCCGCGGCTTCCCCCCAACCGCCCGCGATGGTCTGGAAGAAGATCGACTCGGGCAGGTAGAACTTCGCCTGCCGGGCGAATTTGCCCGCGGGCACCGCCTTGCCGCGGGCGATGCCCGGCAGGTCGGAAATGATGCACTCGACCTCGTCGAGCCTGCGGCCTTCGAGGAACCGTTGCGCGGCCTCGGGCACGCGGGTCAGCCAGTCCGCCATCCTATGCCCTCCGGCGCGCTGGCGTGCTGGCGGCAACGTGATCGCCCGGACCTTCCGGGCGCGTCCGTTGGCCGAGTGCCGCTTCTTCGAGGAAGTCGCCAAGCCATGCCGCGACCGGTGTGCAGTCATGGGGCTTGTCGAGAACCGAACGCGCCTGCGCGATGAGATCCTCGTCGAACTCCCCGTCGCGGTCCCGCAGGTCGAGGAACTCGCCCATCAGAGCGGGGTCGAATTCCGGGTGCGGCTGGACGCTCAGCCCCCAGTCGCCATAGCGCAGCGCGGCGATGGGACAGAAATCGTTGCGCCCGATCAGTTCGGCCCCGTCCGGAGCGCGCGTGACCTGGTCCTGGTGGATGGCACTCAGCGCCACTTCGCCGAGCCCGTCGATGGCATAGGTCTGCCGCCCGAATCCCCAGCCCTTCGCGGATTTCTCGACCCGCCCGCCCAGAGCCTGCGCCATGATCTGGTGGCCGAAGCAGATGCCGACCATGGGGATACGTGCGTCGCGGGCAGCGCGGATGAAATCCTCCAGCGGCTGGATGAAGGGCATCGGGTCGTACGCGCCGTAGCGCGATCCGCTCAGCAGCCAGCCGTCGGCGGCATCCGGCCCCTCGGGAAAGGCCATCTCGTGCACCGCCCAGCCGGTGAAACGGCGACCGGGTGCGTCGAGAAGGCGCGCGAAAATATCGCCATAGGTGCCGTGGCGGGCGGCAAGGTCGGGCAGCACCGGCCCGCATTCCAGTATTCCGATATGCATCGGGGCCTCATTGTCGGAGATGCCGCAGGCTAACCCCGCGCGCGGGCCGCGTCCAGCGTCAGACGCGGTCATGGCACAGCCACGCGGCGGCGTCATGCTCCAGCGTGGCGGTGCGGCGTTGTTCCTGCCGCTTCACGCGCACCAGCATGTCGATCAGAAGCTTGGGGAACACGCGGGCCATGCGCGGCGAGGTCTCGAACCGTGCGATCGCCTCGTCCCAGTCCGTGGGCACCTTCAGGATGGCTTGCGCATAGGCATTGCCCATCACGGGCGGGGGCGGGGTCACGTCGTCTTCCACCCCGTTCAGCGCGGCACCAAGGATCGCGGCCAGCACGAGGTAAGGGTTCGTGTCGCCGCCCGGCATCCGGTGTTCCAGCCGCCGTGCGGCCGGATCGCCGCCGGGGATGCGGATCGCCGCCGTGCGGTTCTCGTACCCCCAGGATGCACCGGTTGGGGCGTGGCTGCCGGGCGCGAAACGCGCATAGCTGTTCGCGTGCGGCGCGAAGATCAGCATCGCGCCGGGCATCCCCGATAGGCACCCCGCCACCGCCTGCTTCAGCACGCCGCTGCCCGCCTGAAGCCCGTTGTCGAACACGTTCTGCTTGTGCGCGTCGGTGACGGATACATGCACATGCATCCCGTTGCCGCTGTCCTGGGCAAAGGGCTTGGCGAGGAACGTCGCCGCCATCCCGTGCTTGCGGGCCATTCCGCGGATCAGTGCCTTTGCGAGCCACGTGTCGTCGGCCATCCGCATGGCGGGTCCGTGGTCTAGGGTCAGTTCGAACTGGCCCACCCCCGCCTCGGACGATGCGGTCTGCGCGGGGATGCCCATCGCCTCCGCCCCGGCATAGAGATCGTCGAAGAACCGCGCGAAGGTGTCGAGCGCGTCGATCCCGTTGATGTCCCCGCCACGCAGCGGATGACCCGTGACCGGGTCGCGCACCGTGTCCAGCGTGCCACCCGCCGCGTCCAGCAGCGTGAATTCCAGCTCGGTCGCCGCCGTGACCTTCCAGCCGTGTTTCGCGTACCGCGCCAGCACGCGGGCCAGCGCGTGGCGCGGGCAGCCGTCGAAGGGGCGGCCGTCTTCGGTGAACATCCACATCGGGAACAGCAGGGGCGCTGAGTCGAGCCACGGCATCGGCACCGGCCCGCGTTCGGTCACGCGCACTTGCCCGTCCGTGTCCCCGGACGCAAGAACCAGCGGGCTGCCCTCGATATCCCGCCCCCACAGGTCGAGCGACAGCGCCGACAGCGGCATCCGCTGGCCCGCGAATTCCAGCTTTGCCGCGTGACGGGCGGGCAGGCGCTTGCCGCGCATCTGGCCGTTCAGGTCTGCGCAGGCGGTGCGCAGGCTGGCCGCGTCGATCTCCATCTCAGCGTACCAGTTGCGGGCGGATGCGCAGGCGGGGGCGTGCTGCGGGTGCCAGATGCCGGTTCAGGCGGCGGTTGATGCGCCCGAAGATTGTGATGACGATCACCGTCAGCAGTATGAAGTAGAAGGCGAAGATCGGGTAGGGCACGAACGGGTTGAAGGTCCGGTCCGCGAAATAGCTGGCATAGTAGAGCGCGTCGCCCTGCTGCCGCCACGCCGGGAAGCTGGAAAAGAACACCAGCGCGGTGGCGTGGAACAGGAAGATCGCCTCGTTCGTGTAGCCGGGCCACGCGAGCCTCAGCATCGTGGGAAAGGTGATGCGCCGGAACTTTGTCCAGCCCGCCATGCCGTAAGCGTCCGCGGCTTCGGATTCGCCGCGCGGGATGGATTTCAGCGCGCCGTGGAAGATCTCGGCGGCATAGGCGGAGGTGTTGAAGAACAGCACCAGCAGCGCGCCCGCCCAGGCCCGCGTGACCCAGGACGTTTCGAGCATCAGGCCCAGCGGCAGGGGGATGCCCGTGCGCGGCAGCAGCGTCAGCGCCTCGTAGGCGAGGAAGAACTGGATGAACAGCGGCGAGCCACGGAAGGCGAACACGAACCAGTCGCAGGGCTTGCGGATGGCGGGGGCCGGGTGCGCCTTGCCCATGGCCAGCGCCACGGACAGGAAGAACCCCGCCGCCAGCGCCAGCACGCCGAAATAGACGTTCCAGATCATGCCGGACCCGATCAGGGTGAACTGCTCGCAGAGCGTGATGTCGGCCCGCGGCAGCAGCCGTTCGCCGATCCCGAGCGACCGCAGCCCGTAATCCTGGATGGTCTGCCAGCAGCTCATGCCGCGGCCTTGCGCAGCGCGTCGCCCGCCGCCGTGGCCTGCCCGACCGACAGGCGCCGCATGATCCGCGCGAAGACGGTTTCCGAGGCTTGCGTGAGCGCGAGGTAGAAGACCAGCAGGAACAGGAAATACCACAGCCGCCAGTCGGGATGGGGGTATTCGAAGATGGTGGTCTTGGCGCCGCCCAGCTCGCGCGCCCAGTAGACGATGTCTTCCACCCCCAGCAGGAACAGCAGCGGCGTCGCCTTGACGAGGATCTGCCACAGGTTCGACAGGCCGGGCAGGGCATAGACCCACATCTGCGGCACGAGAATGCGCCAGAACGCTTGCCTGCGCGACATGCCGTATGCCTCGGCGGTTTCCATCTGCGCGCGCGGCACGGCCTGCATCGCGCCGCTGAGGACATTGGCGGCGAAGGCCCCGAAGACGACGGCGAAGGCGACGACGGCGGTGGCAAAGCCATAGGCGTCATGCACCCATGCATCGGCGGTGGACAGGGGCAGCTTGGCCGCGTCGCAGACGACGAAATCGTTGCCGCGCCGGATCGGTTCGGACCAGTCCGGGCAGCGTGCGTGGTGGCGCAGCCATTCCAGCCCCTGGTCGAGTGCTATGGGCACGAACAGGAAGAACGCGATATCCGGGATGCCGCGCACCATCGACGTGTAGCCGACCCCGAACCAGCGCAAGGGCGCGACCCGCGACCGGCTGGCGACCGCGCCGCCGAACCCGAACAGGAGCGCCACGGGCGCCGTGATCGCCAGCAACAGCAGCACCGTCCCGAAGGACGCGTAGAATGCCATGTGCTTGCCATTGGTCAGATAGCACGCGAACCATGGCAGCGTGTCGAGCGTCGCGGGATCGGTGCAAAAGGCGAACACGGGCGGGGATGTCTCGGGTCAGGGGCGGCGCCGGGAGGCAGGTTCCCGGCGCCGCACGGAAGGATCAGAACGTCGCGCTGCCGGGCAGCCATTTCTCGATCAGCGCGTTGAGCGAGCCGTCGTCCTTCATCGACTGGATCGCGGCGTCGAAGGTCGCCTTCAGCTCCGGGTCGCTTTCGCGGATGCCCAGCCCCATGCCGCCGCCGAGCAGGATATCCTCGCCCACGAACATCAGGTCGGGGTCTTCGGCCACGATGGCCTCCAGGAACGCCTTGTCGGCGATGACCGCGTCCACCTCGCCGTTGCGGACGGCGGCGACGGTTTCATCGGGGCTTGCGAATTCCACCAGCGTCGCGCCGATCTCGGTCACGTAGCCCGCCTGGATCGTGCCGGTCTGCGCGGCGATGATCGCGTCGGACAGGTCCAGCCCGTCGATCATCGACGCGACGGCGGACGGGTCGGGGCGGGAATAGGGCTGGGTGAAATCGATCACCTCTTCCCGTTCGGGCGTGATCGACATGCCCGCGATGATCGTGTCGTAGTTGCCGGACACGAGGTTCGGGATGATGCTGTCCCAGTCGTTCGTGACCCATTCGCAGGTCAGTTCCGCCCGCGCGCACAACTCGTCGCCAAGTTCGCGTTCGAATCCGTCGATCTCGCCCGCGTCATTGATGAAGTTGTAGGGCGGGTAGGCGCCTTCGGTGCCCATGCGCACCACGTCCTGGGCCATGGCGGCCCCGGCGGTCAGTGCTGCGAAAGCGGTGGCAAGTGCGAGTGTCTTCATCGTGTTTCCCCTGTTGATGAAAGTGGCCCCGTCAGGCCGGGGCGGAGTGGGACAGGAACTGTTTCAGCCGGGCCGAGCGCGGCGCGCCGAACAGTGCGTCGGGCGGGCCCTCTTCCTCGATCAGGCCTTGGTGCAGGAAGATCACGTGGCTCGACATGTCGGCGGCCATGCGCATGTCATGGGTCACGATCATCATGGTGCGCCCCTCGGCTGCGAGGCCCTTGATGACGCGTACGACCTCCTGCTCCAGTTCCGGGTCGAGCGCAGAGGTCGGTTCGTCGAACAGAAGCGCCTGCGGTTCCATGCAGAGCGCCCGCGCGATGGCCGCGCGCTGCTGCTGGCCGCCCGACAGTTGCGCCGGGTAGACGTCGCACTTGTCGCCGATGCCGACCTTGTCGAGCAGCGCGCGGGCGCGGGATTCGACCGTGGCGCGGTCGTGGCGCAGCACGGTCACCGGGGCCTCCATGACGTTTTCGAGGATCGTCATGTGCGCCCACAGGTTGAATTGCTGGAACACCATGGACAGGTTCGTGCGCACGCGCAGCACCTGTTTCGGGTCGGCGGGGGCGCGGCCATGGCCGGTGCCCTTCCAGCGGATCGGATCCCCGTCGAACAGGATCTCGCCCGACTGGCTGTCTTCGAGCAGGTTGCAGCAGCGCAGGAGCGTGGATTTGCCCGATCCCGACGACCCGATCAGCGACACGACGTTGCCCCGGTCGGCCGTGACCGACACGCCCTTCAGCACCTCGAGCGCGCCATAGGCCTTGTGCAGGTTGCGGATCTCGATGACGGGCGGGGTTTCGGTCACGCGGGCTCCTTGTTCTCGCCGGGGGATTTGGGAAGAAACCGCGGCGCTTTGCAATGCCTTCCGGCGGTGACGCGGCGAAAAAACGGCCAGTCGTGTGAAAATCGGGCAGACATGGCTTGGTCAGACGCGGCAGGTTTCGTGCGCGAAACGCCAACCGGTCCTGTCTGACACAGATCAAGGCGGGGCGCAGCATGGACGGCTATCGCATATCCGTCACTGGGCTTTTGAACTGGAGCATACCCATGCTGCGACTTGCATCCATTCTCTATTCGCTGATCGGCACCACGCTGGCCGGTAGCGCGATCGTTTTCGCGCTTGTGGCTGGCCATGACGATGCGCAGGGTATCATCTGGGCCGCCGTGATCGGCGGACTGGCCGGGTTGCCGGTGGCTTGGCTCGTGGCGCGGCGGCTCTACGACGCCTGATCGGCGGTCGCGTCGAGCCACGCGTTGACCGCGGCTTCGAAATCGCGGGGCTTTTCCGCGTGCAGCCAGTGGTTTGCGCCGGGGATCTTGACGAGCCGGTGGTTCGGGAACAGGCGCCGCATCGCCGGGCGGTGATCGGGCCGGACATAGTCCGACGTGCCGCCGGCGAGGAACAGGGTCGGCTTGTCGAAGGTGGCTTCGGTCTCGGGGAAATCCATGATCGCCGCCATGTCGCGTTCGAGCGCGTCGAGGTTCAGTCGCCAGCGCTTTTCGGCAACGTCCAGCGATTGCAGCAGGAAAGCCCGGATGGCGAGTTCGGGCACCTCGGGCCGCAGGGCGCGGTCGGCGTCTGACCGGGACGTGATGCCATCAAGATCGAGGGCCTTCATCGCCTGAAGATACTTCATCTGGGTATGGGTGTAGGCCACGGGCGCGATGTCGGCGACGATGAGCCGGGCGACCGTTTCGGGCCGGGTCAACGCCAGCCACATCGCTGCCTTGCCGCCCATGGAATGGCCCAGCACGTCCGCCGTGCCGCCATGGGCGTCGATCACCTCGGCCAGATCCCCGGCCATGTCGGCGTAGGTATGGCTCTCTTTCCAATCGCTTGCGCCATGGTTGCGCATGTCGACGGTCAGCACCCGGCGATGTTTGGCAAGGTTCCGGGCGATCACGCCCCAATTGCGCGCCGACCCGAATAGGCCGTGCACGATCAGGAGCGGGCGGACGCTGTCGGGTGCGTCGCCATGGGTGGTGGTGGCCAGCATGATCGGTCCTTCGGTCTGTCGCCCAGCGTTATCCGGGGCGGGCGAGCCGGGGTCAAGGCGGCCCGAAACGACTGTCGGACCCGCATATGACTCGCGTATGACTCTTGTATGACTCGGTGACAGGGCGGGCAGCGATGGCGGTGAAGGGTATCAAGGCGCGCAACGACACGCTGGCGCGGCATCTGGGACGCAAGCTCGACGTGCCGGGTGACGATCTGGCGACGCTGCGGGCGCGGGCGGGGCGGCTGTTGCCGGGGCGGCTGGGCCGGGCGGCGGACGACCTTGTGCTGGCCGAGACGATGGCCGCGCACCCGAAGCTGCGGCATCTGGTGGACCGCGCGCAACTGCGGCGCGAGGCGCGGATGCTGCAGCGGCACGTGCAGGGGATGGACCCGGCAAGGGCACGGCGGGATCGGTTCCTCGGCCAGTTGGCCGGGATCGTGTTCGGGCTGCTGGTGTTCTTCGCCGCGCTGGTCTGGTTCCTTGCGTGGCGGGGCATGATCGGCCCCGGCGCGGGATAGGGCGGTCGGCGCGGTCGAGCCGCGGGGGGAATCGCGCGACCGAATGACCGTGTCTTGCCGTGGCGCGGCGCTGCGGGCACCCCAGTGAGGCGCCGGGTCAAGCCCGGCGCGTCGGGGAATGGGGTGGTGACGTGGATGCGCCCGCGCACCGGCGCGCCGGGCCTGACCCGGCGCCTCCGACCGGTGTCTTTCAGACTTCGGGGTAGATCGGGAAGCGGCCGCAGAGATCCAGCACCTCGGCCTTCACGCGCGCCTCCACATCCGCATCGCCCGCGCCGTCCGACGCTGCGAGCCCGTCCACCACCTGCACGATCCAGTCGGCGATCTGGCGGAACTCCGGCTCACCGAAGCCGCGCGTGGTGCCCGCGGGGGAGCCGAGCCGGATGCCCGAGGTGATTGTCGGCTTTTCCGTGTCGAAGGGGATGCCGTTCTTGTTGCAGGTGATGTGCGCGCGGCCCAGTGCGACCTCGGTCGCGTTGCCCTTCACGCCCTTGGGGCGCAGGTCCACAAGCAGTAGGTGGCTGTCGGTGCCGCCCGTCACGCAGGCGAGCCCGCCCTTGGCCAGTTGGTCGCCCATGGCCTGCGCGTTCTTCACGACCTGGTCGATATAGGTCTTGAACTCGGGGCGCAGCGCCTCGCCGAAGGCGACGGCCTTGGCGGCGATCACGTGCATCAGGGGCCCGCCCTGGATGCCGGGGAAGATGGCGGAGTTGAACTTCTTCGCCAGCGCCTCGTCATCGGTCAGGATCATGCCGCCGCGCGGGCCGCGCAGGGTCTTGTGCGTGGTGGTCGTGGCGACATGGGCGTGCGGGAAGGGCGAGGGATATGCCCCCGTCGCCACCAGCCCGGCGAAATGCGCCATGTCCACCAGCAGGTAGGCGCCGACCATGTCCGCGATCTCGCGGAAGCGCGCGAAGTCGAGGATGCGCGGGATGGCCGACCCACCCGCGATGATCATCGCAGGTTTGTGTTCCTTCGCCAGTGCCTCGATCTGGTCGTAATCGGGCAAGAGGTCGTCCTCGCGCACGCCGTATTGAACCGCGTTGAACCATTTGCCCGATTGGTTGGGCTTGGCACCATGGGTCAGGTGACCGCCCGCATCGAGGCTCATGCCCAGAATGGTGTCGCCCGGCTTCAGCAGTGCCGTGAACACGCCCTGGTTCGCCTGGCTGCCGGAATTGGGCTGCACGTTGGCGAAGCCGCAGCCGAAGAGTTGCTTGGCGCGGTCGATGGCGAGGTTTTCGGCGATGTCGACATACTGGCAGCCGCCGTAATACCGCCGGCCCGGATAGCCTTCGGCATACTTGTTGGTCATGACCGAACCCTGCGCCTGCATCACGGCGCGGGAGACGATGTTTTCCGACGCGATCAGTTCGATCTCGTCGCGCTGGCGGCCGAGTTCGCTGGTGATCGCGGCGAAAAGATCGGCGTCGCGGGTGGCGAGGTCTTCGGTGAAGAAGCCGGTATCGCGGTGCGGTGCGTTCATCGGGTGCAACCCTCCTTGTGGAGAACGTCTGGCGAATGATCCTGTCGGCTGTGTAGTCCACGGGCCGCGACAAAAAAAGGCCCGTAAGGGACGCATCCCGGTTCATTTGCGAAATGCCGTTGGCTTTCAGGGGCTTGTTTTCGCGCGAAGCGGGGGTCATCACTGCGCGGGCAGGCAGGCGGCCAGACAGGCGGCCGGACAGGCGGGACGGCGCGGGACATGAAGAGGATATCGTTTCTGGCGAGCGACTCGCCCGTGGCGCAGGCGGCGCAGCGGGAATTGAAGGCGCTGTACGGCCATGTCGCGCCCGAGGATGCCGAGGTCATCGTGGCGCTGGGCGGCGACGGGTTCATGTTGCAGACCCTGCACGGGACCGAACGTCTGCCGGTGCCGACCTATGGCATGAACCGCGGCACCGTCGGGTTCCTGATGAACGAGTATTCCATCGTCGGGCTGCACCAGCGGCTTGCGGCGGCGGAGGAGACGATCATCAACCCGTTGGCGATGCGGGCGGGCACGATGGATGGCACGATCACGCGGGCGCTGGCGATCAACGAGGTTTCGCTGCTGCGCGCGGGCCCGCAGGCGGCGCGGCTGCGCATCAGCATAGACGGGCGTGAACGGCTGTCTGAACTGGTCTGCGACGGGGCACTGGTGAGCACGCCCGCGGGGTCCACGGCTTATAACTATTCCGCGCATGGGCCGATCCTGCCCATCGGGGCGGAGGCGCTGGCGCTGACGGCGATCGCACCGTTCCGGCCCCGCCGCTGGCGCGGGGCGCTGCTGCCGAAAAAGGCGCGGGTGCGGTTCGACGTGCTGGAGCCGGAGAAACGCCCGGTGATGGCCGATGCCGACAGCCGGTCGGTGCGCGACGTCGTGTGGGTGGAGATCGAGAGCGAGCCGATGGTCGCGCACCGGCTGCTGTTCGATCCCGGCCACGGGCTGGAGGAACGGCTGCTGCGCGAGCAATTCGAGTAGCCGCCGCTTGCCGGGGCCGCGATTCGGGCGCAGGCTCTGCCCCGGTTTGCGGAAGGATCGGGCGTGGCGTCCTACAAGGAACTCGACCTTTATCCCGAGGGCGACGCGCGTCCGGGCCAGAGAGGCTGGATCGCGGCGCATCTGCTTGCGCTGCGCTCGGAACTGGCACGGCAGGTGCTGGACGAGCGGCGGCCCAATTCGCTGATCGTGGGGTCGTGGAACATCCGCCATTTCGACGGCGGGCGCCCGCGACTGGACGAGAGCTATCACTACATCGCCGAGATCGTTGATCATTTCGACATCTGCGCGGTGCAGGAACTGAAGCCCGACCTTGCCCCGGTGCGGCGGCTGGCGGGGCTGCTGGGGCCGAACTGGACCTATTTCGTCACCGACGTGACCGCCGGGGTGCCGGGCAACAGCGAACGGATGGCGATCTTCTACAACACCGACCGGGTGGTGTTCCGCAACCTGATCGGCGAGGTGGTGCTGCCCGCCGATGCGCTGATCGACGGGCGGCAGATCGCGCGCACGCCGTTCTTCGCGGCGTTTCAGGCGTCGTGGTTCCGCTTCACCCTGTGTTCGGCGCATATCCATTTCGGCAGCGAGGCGGCGGCGGACCTGACGCTGCGCGCGCGGGAGGTGGGCACCATCGCCGCGATCCTGGCCGAACGGGCGCGCGCGGCGGACGAGGTCTACGTGCTCTTGGGCGACATGAACATCGAGCATCCCGACGACGACATCATGGCCGCCCTGCGGGCCGAGGGGTTCGATGCGCCGTTGCTGGGGCCGACGAACCTGGGCGGGACGCGGCATTTCGACCAGATCGCGTTTTCCGGCAATCACGACCGCACGCGGATGCTGCGGGCGGGGAGTTTCGACTGGCGCGCGGCGGTCTATCGCGCGGACGAGGTGGCGGATTATCGCGCCGCAGCGGAGGCCGAACGCGGCGAAGCCTATGCCGACTGGGCGGGGTATTATCCGCAATGGTGCACGCACGAAATGTCGGATCACCTGCCCGTCTGGATCGAGCTGGAGATCGATTATTCCGACGACTATCTGCGCCGGTTTATTCCGGGTTAGCATGCGCCGCGGTGCGGCCCCGCCCAAGAGGGCGCAGGCATGGCTTCGAGACGCACAGGGGGCGTGTTCCCAGTGCCGCGCGACGTTCCCGACGCGTCCGGTGCCTGCCGTTGCGTCTGTGGATGCCCCGGCCCATGCAGCGCACGGCGCCGGGGACGGGGACGGGTGGATCAGGCGGTTTCGGTCTTCGATCCGTAGCCGAGGGTCTTCAGCGCCGCCGCGATCTCGTCAAGGATCGCGGGGTCGTCGATGGTGGCGGGCATCTTGAAGTCAGCACCATCCGCGAGCTTGACCATTGTCGCGCGCAGGATCTTGCCCGACCGGGTCTTGGGCAGCCGGTCCACCACCGCGCACAGCTTGAACGCCGCGACAGGGCCGATCTTGTCGCGCACCAGCGTGACGCATTCCTTGACGATGTCGGCATGCGGGCGGTTCACGCCCTTGGTCAGGCAGACGAAGCCCATGGGCAGTTGGCCCTTCAATTCGTCCGCGACGCCGATGACGGCACATTCTGCCACGTCGGGATGGGAGGCGAGCACCTCTTCCATCCCGCCGGTGGACAGGCGGTGACCGGCGACGTTGATGACATCGTCGGTGCGCGCCATGATGTAGAGATACCCGTCTTCGTCCATCATCCCGGCATCGCCAGTCTCGTAATAGCCGGGGAAATGGGTCAGGTAGCTCTTGCGGAAGCGGTCTTCGGCGTTCCACAGGCCCGGCAGGGTGCCCGGCGGCAGGGGCAGGCGGATGGCGATAGCGCCCAGTTCGCCGGGCTTCAGCGCATGCCCGCCCTCGTCGAGGATGCAGACGTCGTAACCGGGCATGGGCACCGAAGGGCTGCCGATCTTGACCGGCAGGTGTTCGATCCCCACCGGGTTGGCGGCGATGGCATAGCCGGTTTCGGTCTGCCACCAGTGGTCGATCACCGGCACACCGAGCATGTCCTGCGCCCAAGTGATCGTGTCGGGGTCCGCCCGTTCGCCCGCAAGGAAGAGCGCGCGCAGGCCCGAGAGGTCGTATTTCTTCAGGAACTCGCCCCTGGGGTCCTCGCGCTTGATCGCGCGGAAGGCGGTGGGGGCGGTGAAGAACACGGAGACCTTGTGCTCCTCGATGACGCGCCAGAATGTGCCCGCGTCGGGCGTGCCCACGGGTTTGCCCTCGAACACGATGGTGGTGCAGCCGTGGATCAGCGGTGCGTAGCAGATGTAGCTGTGCCCGACGACCCAGCCCACGTCGGACGCGGCCCAGAACACCTCGCCCGGTTGAACGGCATAGATGTTGGCCATGGTCCAGTCGAGCGCCACGAGATGCCCGCCCGTGGGCCGGATCACGCCCTTGGGTGCGCCCGTGGTCCCCGAGGTATACAGGATGTAGGCGGGGTGGTTGCCTTCGACCGGCAGGCAGTCTGCCGGTTCCACGCCATACTGGAAGGCGTGCCAATCGACATCCCGACCCTCTTCCAGATGCGCGACTTCCTGTTCGCGCTGGAAGATCACGCAGAAATCGGGCTTGTGGGTGGCCGCGTCGATGGCACCGTCCAGCAACGGCTTGTAATGCACCACGCGGCCCGGTTCGATCCCGCAGCTTGCCGCGATGATGCATTTCGGTTTCGCGTCGTCGATGCGCACTGCAAGTTCGTTGGCCGCGAAGCCGCCAAACACCACCGAATGGATCGCGCCGATGCGTCCGCAGGCGAGCATCGCCTCCAGCGCTTCGGGGACCATGGGCATGTAGATGATGACCCGGTCGCCCTTTTCGACGCCCTTGGCGCGCAAGGCACCCGCAAGGCTGGCCACCCGGTCGCGCAGCTCGTCATAGGTGATTTCGTGCTTGGAGTGCGTCACCGG
The DNA here is from genome assembly GCF_003254465.1 of Meridianimarinicoccus zhengii. Lineage (GTDB taxonomy): Bacteria > Pseudomonadota > Alphaproteobacteria > Rhodobacterales > Rhodobacteraceae > Meridianimarinicoccus > Meridianimarinicoccus zhengii. Next base: position 6,305 of record NZ_QDFI01000032.1, on the reverse strand, counting down.
GCTGTCGTGGATGATGGCGATGCGGTCGCCATGCCCGGCTTCGACATGGCGGTCCACGGCGTTCCAGCAGGTGTTCACCATCCCGTCGGCATACCATTCGAAGAACGGGGCGTTGTCGTCGAAGAGCGCCTTGCTGGGCTTCGTGTGCCAGTCGATCGCGTCCGCCGCCTGCATCCAGAAGGCGTCCGGGTCGGCTTTCCACGCCGCGTATACATCTTTGTATGCCATGGTATTCCTCCGCCAGTTTGCCCGGGTTTACGCTACGGCGCGGGATCCGGGACTGCGCCTTGGGGTCGCGGTTTACGCTAACGGTTCTGCGGTGCAGAAACGGGGTGCTGCGCGGGGCGCGGCCCGGCCACGATGCCCGTGTCGAAGAGCCGCCCGATCTCGCCCGAAGGCAAGCCCGCCACGTCCGCCAGAACGGCCTCGGTATCGGCACCCAGGTCCGGTGCGGGTCGGGGCGGGTCGCGGTCGAGGGCGGAGAACGTGGCGGCGAGGCCCGGCACGGGATAACGCCCGATGCCGGGCTGGTCGATCTCGGCCATCATCGGATTGTCGGGGGACAGGTCCGGGTCTTCGGCCACGGCCTGCGCGAAGCTGCGGAAAACCGACCATGTCAGGCCGGCCCCGTCGAAGAGCGGGGCCACCTGATCCAGCGTGCGGGCGGCGAACCACGGGCGCAGGGTGTCGGTGATCGCGTGGCGGTGGGTCCAGCGCGCGCCTTCCGCCCGCAGGTCGGCACCGAGCCGTGCGGCCAGCGCGTCGAACTCCGCGTCCATGCCGGTGGTCTTCACCAGCACGCGCCATTGCCGGTCGGTCAGCCCGATCACCATGATCCGCCGCCCATCGGCCAGCACGAAATCCTGCCCGTAGGCGCCATACAGGCTGTTGCCTGACTTGGGGCGGTCGGTGCCGTTCACGCAGACCTCCCCGATGATGCCGAGATGGCCGAGCATGGCCGCCGCCACGTCCTTCAGGGTCAGGACGGCCTCCTGCCCTTGCCCGGTGCGCAGGCGGTGGCGTTCGGCGGCCAGCAGGGTGGAGACGGCAAGGTTGCCCGCGATGCAGTCCCATGCGGGCAGGGTGTGCGCGACGGGTTCGGTACTGCCTTCGGGACCGGTGGCAAGGGGGAAGCCAAGGGACGGGTTGACGGAATAGTCCACCGCCGGGTTGCCGTGCCGGTCGCCCAGCAACGTCACCATGATGAGATCCTTGCGGTGCTGGCTGAGCGTCTCGAAGTCCATCCAGTCGCGCACGCGCAGGTTCGTCAGGAACAGGCCCGCGTCGTCGCCGGGGGCCGTGACGATGCGGGTGATCAACTCGCGGCCTTCGGGGGATTTCATGTTCACCGCGACCGACCGCTTGCCCTTGTTCAGCCCCGCCCAGAAGAGCGAGCGCCCGTCGCGGGTGACCGGCCAGCGCTGGGCGTCGAGTCCGCCTTCGAGCCGGTCGAAGCGGATCACGTCCGCGCCCATCTGCGCCAGCGTCATCCCTGCGAGCGGCACCGCCACGAAGGCCGAGCCTTCGACGACCCGCATCCCCGACAGGATCCCCATCAGGACCACGCCGCCGTGGCCTGCATCCCCTGGTGCCCCGCGGGGGCGGCGGTGCAAAGCGCCAGCGTGCCGTCGGGCTTGTCCACGCCGATCAGGCGCAGGTCGTGGTGGTCGAACATCGGGTACAGCCCGCGGAACTGGAAGCTGTCGGGCGGGCTGCCCCGATGGGCGGTGGCCGCGGCCATCAGGAGCGTGGCCTGAAGCGGACCGTGCACGACGAGGCCGGGATAGTGTTCGACCCCGGTGGCGTAGGCACGGTCGTAATGGATGCGATGGGCGTTGAAGGTCGCCGCCGAGTAGCGGAACAGCAGCGGCGCGGTCACGGGCAGGGTGCGCTCAAAGGCCGGGGCCTCTGGGGCCGGGATCGCCTTCGGCGGGCGGAATTCGGGCGGGATCTGCAGGTAGACGATGGTCTGGTCTTCCTCGATCGCCGGGCCTGCGGCCCCGTCGATCCTGTGGCGCAGGGTGACGAAGGCCATGGGGCCGCCGGCGGTGTCCTTGTGGTCCACCGACGCGATTTCGGACAGGCGTGTCAGGCGCTCGCCCACGTGGATCGGCCGGAGGAAGCGCAGGCTGCCACCGGCCCACATGCGCCGGTTCAGGCCGAGATCGGGGAGGAAATCGCCGAGCTTCGGGTGCCCGTCGGGGCCGAGGTCCTCCATGGGTGCCGCAGGTGGAAAGGCCGCCCAGTGCCACAGCTTCGGGACAGGCGCGCCATCCGGCAGGGTGCCGACCGTCCAGCCGGGCACCAGCGTCGCGCCCAGCATGTCGGCCTGTGCCGAGGTGACCGCGCCATGGCGCGCCTTTTGCCGCCCGACAGCGCCGTGGGCCTGTTCCGGCCTGTCCTTCGGCATCATGGCTCCCCCCATATGCGAATATGTAATCCGCCTAGGCAGGCATCGCGCGCCCCTGTTTGTCAATGCGCGATGCCGGTCGGGGAGGTGTCAGCCGTATTCCGCGACCGGCGTGCCGGCAATGGCGGCGATGTTCAGCAAGCCCCGCGCCGTGACGCCCGGCGTGGTGATATGGGCGCGGTTGCCCATGCCCATGAGGATCGGCCCGACCTCGAGCCCGCCCGCCCGCGCCTTGAGCGTGTTGCGCACCGCCGACGCCGCGTCGGAATTGGCGAAGACCAGCCCGTTGGCCGCGCCGGAGAACCGGCTGTGCGGAAAGACCCGTTCGCGCAGGGCCGGGGTCAGGGCCGTATCCACGTTCATCTCCCCCTCATAGGCGAAATCGCGCGGCGCGCTGTCGAGAATGGCCAGCGCGGCGCGCATGGTCCGCCCCGAGCGGGTGTCGAGATTGCCGAATTCCGACGACGAGCACAGCGCGATGGCCGGTTCCACCCCGAAGCGGCGCATGTGCCGCGCGCAACCGATGACGGCGTCGGCCAGTTGCTGGGGCGTGGGTTCGGCGTTCACATGGGTGTCGGCGATGAAGAGCGGCCCGCCTTCGCCGATCACCAGCGACAGTGCCCCCACCGGGTGCAGCGTGTCGGTCCCGAGGATCTGGGTGACGTAGTTCAGGTGCCACAGGTATTGGCCGAAGGTGCCGCAGATCATGCTGTCCGCTTCCTCGCGGTGGACCATGATCGCGCCGATGGCGGTGGTGTTCGTGCGCATGATCGCACGGGCGAGGTCCGGGGTCACGCCGTGGCGTTCGCGCAGGCCGAGATAGGTTTCCCAGTAGTCGCGGTAGCGCGGGTCGTTTTCCGGGTTCACCACCTCGAAATCCGTGTCGGGGCGGATGGCAAGGCCCGCGCGTTCGCAGCGGGTTGCAATCACGTCGGGCCGGCCGATCAGGATCGGGGTCTCGGTCGTTTCCTCCATGACGGCATTGGCGGCGCGCAGGACGCGTTCGTCCTCGCCCTCGGCAAAGACGATGCGGCGGCTGGATTTGGCCGCGGCCTGGAACACCGGGCGCATGATGAGCGCGGACTTGAACACCGACCCGTCGAGATCGGCCTTGTATTTCACCAGATCGTCGATGGGCCGTTCGGCGACGCCGCTTTCCATCGCCGCACGCGCCACGGCGGAGGCGACGACACCCATCAGGCGCGGGTCGAACGGTTTGGGGATCAGGTAATCCGCCCCGAAGGTCAGCTGTTCGCCCTGGTAGGCCGCCGCGGCCTCGGCGCTGGTGGTCGCGCGGGCGAGCGCGGCGATGCCTTCGACGCAGCCGATCTGCATGGCGTCGTTGATCTCCGTCGCACCCACGTCGAGCGCGCCGCGAAAGATGAATGGAAAGCACAGGACGTTGTTGACCTGGTTGGGAAAGTCCGACCGGCCCGTGGCGATGATCGCGTCCGGGGCCACGGCGCGGGCGTCGGTCGGCATGATCTCGGGCCGGGGGTTCGCCAGCGCGAAGATGATCGGGCGCGCAGTCATCTTCGCCACCATCTCGGGCTTGAGCACGCCGGGGCCCGACAGGCCGAGGAACAGGTCCGCGCCCTCGATCACGTCGTCCAGCGTGCGCTTGTCGGACGGTTGCGCGAAGGCGGCCTTTTGCGGGTTCATGTCCACTTCGCGGCCTTCGTAGACCAGCCCGTGGATGTCGCACAGCCAGATGTTCTCGCGCTTCACGCCCAGCTTGACCAGCATGTTCAGGCAGGCGATGCCCGCCGCCCCCCCGCCGGTGGACACGATGCGGATATCCTCGAAATTCTTTCCGGCCACGCGCAGCGCGTTGGTCGCGGCGGCGCCAACGACGATGGCCGTGCCGTGCTGGTCGTCGTGGAACACGGGGATGTTCATCCGTTCGCGGCAGATCTGTTCGACGATGAAGCAGTCGGGGGCCTTGATGTCTTCGAGGTTGATGGCACCGAAGGACGGTTCGAGCGCGCAGACGATATCGGCCATGCGTTCCGGATCGGTCGCGTCCAGTTCGATGTCGAAGCAGTCGATATTGGCGAACTTCTTGAACAGGACCGCCTTGCCCTCCATCACCGGCTTGGATGCCAGCGGCCCGATATTGCCGAGCCCCAGCACCGCCGAGCCGTTGGTGACGACCGCGACGAGGTTGCCGCGGGCGGTGTAGCGGCGCGCGGCGGTGGGGTCGGCGGCGATTTCGGTGCAGGCTTCGGCCACGCCGGGCGAATAGGCGCGCGCAAGGTCGCGCCCGTTGGCGAGCGGCTTCGTGGCGCGGATCTCCAGCTTACCGGGACGGGGGAATTCATGGTAGTAGAGCGCCTCGTCGCGCAGGCTGTCGCCGGTGTCGGTGGTCATGGGTCCGCTCCCTGTCAATCGTGCCATGGTCGTAGCCGAACAAAGGGGCCAAGACCATGCCCAAGCGGCAGGAGCAGTTTCAAACGCGGGCGTGCAAAGCGCCGGTCTTGCAAAGGGCCGGGGCGCGCCGCAGGGTGGGGCGGTTCTGGTCAGGGAGTGTCACATGGATCTCGTCGCCGCCGCCCGTGGGGTCATGACCCGCGCCTATGCCCCCTATTCCCGGTTCCAGGTGGGGGCGGCCATCATGGGCGCCGGCGGAGCCGTGCACCTAGGATGCAACGTGGAGAACGCCGCCTATCCCGAAGGCACCTGTGCCGAGGCGGGCGCCATCGCCGCCATGGTCGCGGCAGGCGAGACGCGCATCATGGCCGTGGCGCTGATCGCCGACACGCCGCGCCCGTTGACCCCTTGCGGCGGCTGCCGCCAGAAGCTGGCCGAGTTCGCGTCGGCGGATACGCCGGTCACGCTCGCCAGCGTTTCGGGCGCGCGGCAGGAAACGACCGTGGGCGCGCTGTTGCCCGGCGCCTTCGCCGCCGATGACATGGACCCGGGGCCGGGTCCGGCCATGGGTGCGGATGCCGCGGGCGAAGGCGGCGGGGATGGCTGACGCCGCGGCCCAGGACATGCGCGACCTGCGCGCGATCCTGTCGCGGCTGCGCCACGGCACGGCCCCCGATGGCGATGCGCTGGCGCTGCTGGCGCGCGGGCTGGCCGATGGCACGGTCAGCGATGCGCAGGCCGGCGCGCTGGCCATGGGGCTGTGCCATGTCGGGCTGGACGATGCGCGCACCGTCGCGCTGACGCGGGCGATGCGTGACAGCGGGCGGGTGTTGCGCTGGGACCTGCCGGGACCGGTGCTCGACAAGCATTCCACGGGCGGCGTGGGGGATGCGACCTCGCTCATCGTGGCGCCGGTACTGGCGGCACTCGGGGCCTATGCGCCGATGCTGTCCGGCCGGGGGCTGGGGCACACGGGCGGGACGCTCGACAAGCTCGAAGCGATCCCCGGCGTGGAGACGGTCGTGACGGAGGCGCGCCTGCGGGCCATCGTGGCCGATGTGGGCTGCGCCATCGTGGGGGCGAGCGCCGAGATCGCCCCTGCTGACCGGCGGCTTTACGCCATCCGCGACGTGACCGGGACGGTGGATAGCGTGCCGCTCATCACCGCGTCGATCCTGTCCAAGAAGCTCGCGGGCGGGGCGGATGCGCTGGTGCTCGACGTGAAGGGCGGCTCGGGTGCCTTCATGCGGACGCGGGCAGAGGCTGAAGGGCTCGCCCGGCGGCTTGTCACGACGGCGCAGGGGGCTGGCATGGCGTCTCGCGCCGTCATCACCGACATGAACCAGCCGCTGGCCGATGCGGTGGGTAACGCGCTGGAGGTGGCGGCGGTGCTGGACGTGCTGCGCGATCCGCGCCCTGACGACCGGCTTTGCGCGCTGTCGCTGGCACTGGCGGGGGAGGCGCTGGCGTTGGGCGGGCTGGCGGACAGCGCGGAGGCGGGCGCGCGCGCCGCGCTGGCGGCGCT
>NZ_QDFI01000031.1 GCF_003254465.1 Meridianimarinicoccus zhengii | reverse complement strand
ATGGGCTTCGTCTTCCTCGTCTCCGCCCTCGACTGGCTCAGATGAATGCAGACACGGCCTAGGCGAACATGGCCGCCAGATCGATGGTTTCCCGCTCGTTCAGATCGGCGCGATGGGCGGCAAGGAACCGCGCCGCCGCCGCTTCGCCGGCATCGCGCAACCGGCCAAGGATATAGGGCGCGGGCACAGTCTTGGTGGCGACGGACAGATCGTTCATCAGCGGGTCGTCGGCGATCATGTGCACCCGCGGGTTGCGGAAGTGTTCGGGATCGAGCCGCCCGTCCGCCAGCATCCGCTTGACGAAGGAGATGGCCCGCAATTCCCGCAGGAGCGACGAGTTGAAACTGATCTCGTTGATCCGGTTCTGGATCTCGGTCGGCGTGCGCGGCGGGTCCTCGCGCTCCAGCGGATTGATGTTGATCACAAGGATATCCTCGGGCAGGTCGGGCCGGAACAGCGGGAACAGCGCCGGGTTGCCGGTATAGCCGCCATCCCAGAACTCCTCGTCGCGCCGTGTTTCGGTGTCGTAGATCGGAACGGCCTGGAAGATCGTCGGCAGGCAGGCCGAGGCAAGGATCACATCGGTCGTCACCTCGTCCTGCCGGAACACGCGCACCTTGCCGTTGCGCACCCGCGTCGTGTTGACGAAGAACATCGGCCCGTCACCGCCGCAGACACGCCCGAAATCGAACCGGTCCACGATCCGCCGCAGCGGATGGCTGTAGAACGGGCCATAAGCATAGGGGCTGACCATGCGGCTCGCGGCGTCCGCGATGGCGAAGGGCAGCGAATATTCGATGCTGCGCGATACGATGGCGGGGTCGGGAAAGATCGCGTTCAACCACGCGGCGAAGCGCATGTCGTTGACGGCCCCGATCTGGCGCCAAAGCCAGTCGAGATTGGCGATGGCCGCCTGCCGACCCGCCTGCCCCTCGGCGGAAGCAAGACCGGATTTCACCGCCGCCCCGTTCAATGCGCCCGCAGAGGTTCCGGTGATCGCCGCGATCTCGATATCCGGATCGCGCAGGATCGCCTTCAGTGCGCCCCACGTGAACGCCCCGTGCGCGCCGCCACCCTGCAGGGCGAGGTTGATCCGCTTCGGCGTCGCCATCGGCTACATCGCCGTCCAGCCGCCATCCACGCTGATCGTGGTGCCGGTGATCTGAGCCGCGGCGTCGGAACACAGAAAGACCACTGTGCCGCCAAGCTGTTCGGTCGTGGCGAATTCGCGGCTGGGCTGGCGCGTCAGGATCACCTCGTTCAGCGCGGTTTCCCGGTCCATGTCGTATTTCTTCATCGTGTCCGGGATCTGCGATTCCACCAGCGGGGTCAGCACGTAGCCCGGGCACACCGCGTTCGCCGTGATCGGTTCCTTCGCGGTTTCCAGCGCCGTGACCTTGGTGAAGCCGACGACACCGTGCTTCGCGGCCACATACGCGCCCTTGTAGGGTGACGCGCGCAGGCCATGCGCGCTGGCGATGTTGACGATCCGGCCCCAACCCGCGTCGCGCATCATCGGCAGCGCGGCCGCTGTCGTGTGGAACGCCGAGGTCAGCATGATGGCAATGATCGCATCCCATTTCTCGGTCGGGAATTCCTCGATCGACGCGACATGCTGGATGCCGGCATTGTTCACGAGGATGTCGCAGCGTCCCGCCTTTTCCACCAGCGCGCGGGCCTGATCGCCCTTGGACAGGTCCGCCTGGATGTAGCGCGCGGTCACGCCGTGGTCCTTTGCGATCCGTTCGGCTAGCGCGTGATCGTCGTCCGTGTCGGTGTAGGAGTTCAGCACGACATCCGCGCCCGCGCGGGCCAGTTCTTCGGCCACGCCCAGCCCGATCCCCGAATTTGACCCGGTGACGATGGCGGTTTTCCCTGCGAGAGACATGAGCATTCCTTTCGTGCTGCACCTGCATCATCGGCACATAGTGCACAGGCGGCGGGGCGGCGAAACCGGAAAATGGCGGCGCGGGACGGCGGGACCGCAGACAAAAAAAGCGCCCGCACAAGGCGGGCGCCAGTCATGAGGCAGGTTTCATACAGGCAAGAAACCTATCGAGCAGTGACTTCAATATAGGCAATGTGCCAAGCCACTCCAACCCAAAAGTTTAAGCGCGTGCAAAACTTTGGTAGGTTCCTGCAAAACAGCGAACGAGCAGGACATCTTGACCATGCGGCAACTCATGCCCCGATCCCCGCGGTACCTTCTTGCGGCTCTGGCGGCGCTGGCCCTCGCCCCTGGCGCGAGCTTGGCACAGACAGCCGATCCTGCACCGCAGCATGGCATAGCTATGTATGGCGACCCGGCGCTTCCACCCGATTTTGTGTCGCTCCCCTATGCGAACCCGGATGCGCCCAGGGGCGGACGAATCGTCTTCGGCGAGGTAGGCGGGTTCGATTCGCTCAATCCTCACATCCTGAAGGGCAACGCGCCATGGGGTGTGCAGGTTCACGTCTTCGAGAGCCTGATGGGCCGCAGTTGGGACGAACCCTTCACGCTGTACGGGCTTCTGGCCGAATCGGTGACCACAGCGCCGGACCGCAGCTGGGTCGAATTCACCCTGCGCCCCGAGGCACGGTTTTCCGACGGAACACCCGTCACGGTTGAAGACGTGATCTGGTCCTACGAAACGCTGGGGGCCGAAGGACATCCCCGCTTTCATGCCGCATGGCAGAAAGTCGAGACGATCGAAGCCACCGGTCCACGCAGCGTGCGGCTGACCTTCAACACGGCGGACCGTGAATTGCCGCTCATCATGGGTCTGCGGCCGATCTTGAAGAAGGCGCATTGGGCCGGGCGCGATTTCGCCGAAAGCTCGATGATACCGCCCGTGGCCACGGGTCCCTATGTCGTGGCCGAGTCGGAGCCGGGCCGGACCCTCGTGCTGCGGCGCAACCCCGATTACTGGGGCCGCGATCTGCCACTCAATCGCGGGCAGCACAACCTTGACGAGATACGCTACGAGTTCTTCGCCGATGCGGGCGTGCTGTTCGAGGCGTTCAAGTCCGGCGCGATCACTGCGCTGCGCGACGCCGATGCCGCGCGCTGGGTCGACGGCTACGACTTCGATGCCGTGACCCGCGGCGACATCGTGAAATCGGAAATTCCCCATGATCGGCCCAGTGGCATCTTCGGCCTGGTATTCAACACCCGCAAGCCGGTCTTCGCCGACTGGCGGGTGCGCGATGCGCTGCTGCACGCGTTCAATTATGAATTTATCGCCCAGACCCAGACCGGCGGACAGGACCCGCGCATTCCCAGCTATTTCGGCGGCTCGGTTCTCGCCATGCAGCCCGGCCCGGCCGAAGGGCGCGTCCGCGAATTGCTGGAACCTTTCGCGGACGACCTGCTGCCCGGCGCGTTGGAAGGATATAGCCTGCCCGAAGGCGATGGATCGGCGCGCAACCGCGCGGGCCTGCGCACCGCCATGCCGCGCCTCGAGGAAGCGGGCTGGACCCCGCGAAACGGCGTGATGACCAATGCCGCCGGGGCGCCGATGGAATTCGAAATCCTGCTGCGGCAGGGATCTTCCCAGCAGCAGGCCATCGTCAACATCTTCGCCGAAGCGCTCGACCGGCTCGGCATCGCGGTCGCGATCACCACCATCGACAGCGCGCAGTATGTCGAGCGCACCAACAATTACGATTTCGACATGACCTTCTACCAGCGCGCCCTGTCGCTGAGCCCCGGCAACGAGCAGACGCTCTACTGGGGCTCCGACGGCGTGACCGAACCCGGCAGCCGCAACTGGATGGGCATGGACAGCCCGGCGGCGGAAGCGATGATCGAAACGCTTCTGAACGCCGCGACGACCGAGGATTTCATCGCCGCCGCCCGCGCTCTCGACCGGGTGATGACCACGGGGCGCTACGTGATCCCGCTGTGGTATGCGGACGTGTCGCGCATCGCCCACCGGCGGGAATTGCGTTATCCGGACCGGCTGCCGATGTATGGCGACTGGGTGGGATTCATGCCAGACGTGTGGTGGTGGCGGGAATGATTTCGCCCGCCCGCCGGGCCGGCAGACGCGGCGGAACGGAATGACGTGCCGCCGCAGGGATGGGGCGTTTGCAGCCGACCGGCAGGCCCGCTACAAGGCACCCAGACTGTTCCTGCCCCGCCGAGCCCTGGCCCGCGGCGGCAATGGCAAGTTCCTGCGTCGCCAGTTGCGCCAAGACCTCGAGGACCACCATGGTCAAGCTTGACATCTTCTCCGACCCGATCTGTCCATGGTGCCTGATCGGCAAGACATGGCTGGATGCGGCCCTCGCGCAGCGCCCCGGCCATCCCTTCACGATCACGTGGCACCCGTTCATGCTGAACCCGGACATGCCGCCCGAAGGCATCGACCGGCGCGAATACCTGGAGGCCAAGTTCGGCGGCAAGGCCGAGGCCGCGCGCATCTATGGCCATATCGACAATGTCGCGCGCGAGTCGGGGCTGGAGCTGAACCTGGGCGGCATCACGCGCACGCCGAACACGCGCGACGCGCACCGGCTGATCCTGTGGGCCGAGATCGAGGGCGCGCAACAGGCCGTCGTCGATGCACTTTTCCAAGCCTATTTCTTCGACGGACGGGATATCGGCGACCGCGACGTGCTGGCCGATATCGCCGACGGCGCGGGGCTGGATGCGGCGGTCGTGCGCCGCCTGCTCGACAGCGACAGCGACCTGCGCGAGATCGTCGAGCGCGACGCCGCAGCGCGGGCGATGGGCCTGACGAGCGTGCCGAGCTTCATCGTGGCGGGCCAGCATGCCGTGCCGGGCGCGCAACCCACCGATCTGTGGCTTCAGGTCATCGACGAACTGACCGGGGCCGACGCGCGAGCCTGACCCGCCGCTGACAGGAGCGCGCAGAGCCATGACAGACCGACCCGAGGCGACAGGCCCGGCCCGACCGTCCCGCGCCCCGCAGGCGCCCCTGTCGCGGCCGGAATTCGTCGCGCTCATGGCGATGCTCATGGCGGTCGTCGCGTTCTCGATCGACGCCATGCTGCCGGCCATGCCGCGCATCGCCGCCGATCTGAGCCCCGATGCGCCGAACCGCGCCCCACTCATCATCTCGGCCTTCGTGCTGGGGCTGGGGTTCGGCACGGTGGTCGCAGGGCCCCTGTCGGACAGTTTCGGGCGCAAGTCCGTGATCCTTGGCGGTGTCGCGGTCTATGCGGCCGGTGCCGTGATGGCCTGGCAGGCGCAAAGCCTCGAATGGCTGCTCGCGGCACGGGTGGTGCAAGGATTCGGCGGTGCCGGCCCGCGGGTCGTGGCGCTGGCGATCATCCGCGATCTCTATTCCGGGCGGGCGATGGCGCAAATGGTGTCCTTCGTGATCATCGTGTTCACGCTGGTGCCCGCGATCGCGCCCACCTTCGGGGCTGCGGTCATCGCGCTGAGCGGGAGTTGGCGGGGCATCTTCCCGGCCTTTGTCGTCTTCGCCGCGGCGGCCGCGGTCTGGCTGACGTTGCGCCAGCCGGAAACCCTGCCGCCAGAACGCCGCCGCCCTGCGCGGTTCGGCGCCTTGGCCGCCGCCACGGCCGAGATCCTGCGTCATCCGGTCGTGCGCGGGGCGATCACGGTGCAGGTGTTGGCCTTCGGAATCCTGTTTTCCTGCCTGTCCTCGGTGCAACTCGTGTTCGATACGACCTTCGGGCGCGCGGGCTCGTTCCACCTGTGGTTCGGCCTGATCGCCGTGGTGGGCGCGGGCGGCGGGTTCCTGAACGCGCGGCTGGTGATGCGGATGGGCATGCGGCAGGTGATCGAGCGCACGCTTCTCGCGCAGATCGCCGGGTCCGGGCTGTTTCTCGCGGGCACGGTCACCGGGCTGTGGTCCGGCGACGCGTACTTCGTGATCTTCCTTGCCTGGACCGCCAGCGTCTTCGCCACGGCGGGGCTTACGCTGGGTAACATCAACGCGCTGGCGCTGGAACCCATGGGCCATATCGCCGGCACGGCGGCATCGGTCATCAGCGCGCTCGGGACCATCGGGGCGGCGATCCTCGCGGCGCCCGTCGGGGTCGCGTTCAACGGCACGCCGATCCCGATGGTGGCGGTGATCCTGACCTATGCGGTGTTGGCGCGCTGGCTGATGGCACGGCTGCCGAAGGAAGGCCGCGCGCGGTTCTGACAGCTCAGGCGGCGGTCATCATCCCGTCGGCGCGCAGCCCATCCAGCGTTTCGTCGAGTGCCACGCGGGCACGGGCAACAAGTGTGTCGATCTCGTCTTCGGAAATCACCAGCGGCGGCGCGATGATCATGCGGTCGCCCACATGGCGCATGACGAGATCATTGGCGAAACAGCGTTCCCGCGCGCGCAGGCCGACGCTGCCCGCAGGTGCCGCGAAGGCCGCGCGCGCGGCCTTGTCCGGGGTCAGTTGCAGCGCGCCCATCAGCCCGCGGGTTTCCGCCACGCCCACCAGCGGGTGATCGGCAAGTTGCGCCCAGGCCTGCGCCAGATAGGGGCCTGTCCATTCGGCCACGCGCTGCGGCAGCGCTTCCTCTTCAAGAACGCGGAGGTTTTCCAGCGCGACCGCCGCCGCGACCGGGTGGCCGGAATAGGTATAGCCGTGGTTGAATTCAATCGACCCCAGCACGCCCGCCACCCGGTCCGAGAGGATCGACCCGCCGATGGGCTGGTAGCCCGAGGACAGACCCTTCGCGATGGTAATGATATCGGGGCGGATGCCATAGGTCGTGCTGCCGAACCACGCGCCCAGCCGCCCGAAACCGGTGATGACCTCGTCCGCGATCAGCAGGATGTCATGGGCGTCGCAGATGTGCTGCACCTCGGGCCAGTAGCTGTCGGGCGGGATGATGACGCCGCCAGCCCCCTGCACGGGTTCCGCGATGAAGGCGGCGACCCGATCCTCGCCCAGTTGCGCGATGGTGTCTTCCAGTTCCCGTGCACGGGCGATGCCGAAATCGTGGGGCGTCATGTCGCCGCCTTCGGCCCACCAGTGCGGCTGGTCGATGTGGACGATCCCCGGAATGGGCAACCCGCCCTGCGCGTGCATCCCGGCCATGCCGCCAAGGCTGGCCCCGCCCATGGTGGACCCGTGATAGGCGTTCTTGCGCGCGATGATGATCTGCTTGTCAGGCTTGCCCTGTGCTGCCCAGAACACCCGCGCCGCACGGATGTTGGTGTCGTTCGCTTCCGACCCCGACCCGGCGAAGAAGACATGGTTCAGATCGCCGGGGGCAAGCTCCGCCAGTTTCGCGGCAAGGGCGATGGCAGGCACATGGGTCGTCTGAAAGAAGGTGTTGTAGAAGGCGAGTTCCTTCATCTGCGCCGCCGCCACCTCGGCCAGTTCCGCCCGCCCGTAGCCCGCGTTGACGCACCACAGCCCGGCCATGCCGTCGAGGATGCGATGCCCTTCGCTGTCGGTCAGCCAGCAGCCCTCGCCGCGCAGGATCACCCGCGCGCCTTTCGCGGCAAGTTCGCCCGCATGGGTGAACGGATGGACATGGTGGGCCGCGTCCAGCGCCTGCAATTCGGCAGTGGGCAAGTGGTTGGTGATGCGCGTCATGGGGGCCTCGCAAGCGTTGCGCCACGGTCTAGCCGCGCCCCTGCCGCGCGGCAAGACCCGCGCTGCGCGGCGCCCCCGGGCGCGGGCGTGACTCGACATCCCAGTGCACACATCTTGCGCGACATCCCTGCCCACACGTGTTGCATGACGTCCGGACCCGCAGGCCCTGCGCGATGGACCGCGCGCGGGGCCTGCGCTATGGCTGGGCCAGTCCATCCCATGAGGCCCCGAATGAACTGCGTCTTCGTGCAAATCCGCTGCAAGCCCGGCACCGCCTATCGCGTGGCCGACGAGATCACCCTGCGCGAGATCCACTCCGAGCTGTATTCCACCAGCGGCGATTACGACCTGCTGCTGAAGCTCTATGTCCCGGCGGACGCCGACGTGGGCAAGTTCATCAACGATCACCTGCTCGACATTCCGGGGATCGAACGCACCCATACGACACTGACATTCAAGGCGTTCTGAGCGGCTTTGACAATCGCCCCCCGCCGGGGTCTAACCGGGACCGAGCGGCCTGCGCGGCCGCAATCGGGGAGGTTACACATGCACACCAAAACGGCACAGACCGTGGTCATCGACGCATTCGGCGGGTCCGACAAGCTGCGGCTGGAGGACCGCCCCGTAGGCGATCCCGGTCCGGGCGAGATCCGGATCCGGCACGAAGCCTGCGGGCTGAATTTCATCGATGTCTACCAGCGCACGGGCCTTTACCCGCTGCCTCTGCCCACGGCGTTGGGGATGGAAGCGGCGGGTATCGTCGAAGCCGTGGGCGACGGCGTGACGCATCTGAAGCCGGGCGACCGTGCCGCCTATGCCTCGGCGCCGCCGGGGGCCTATTGCTCGGCGCGCGTGATGCCCGCCGCGCAGGTCTGCCCCCTGCCCGACGCCATCGGGTTCGAAGAAGGGGCGGCCATGATGCTCAAGGGCCTCACGGTCCAGTACCTGTTCCAGCGCACGGTGCCGCTGAAACGCGGGGACACGGTGCTGTTCCACGCGGCCGCGGGCGGCGTGGGCCTGATCGCCTGCCAATGGGCGCGCGACGAGGGCATTACCCTGATCGCCACCGCAGGCAGCGATGAAAAGTGCCAGCTTGCGCTGGATCACGGCGCCACCCACGCGATCAATTACCGAACGGAAGACTTCGCCGCCCGCGTGCGCGACCTGACCGACGGGCGCGGGGTCGATGCGGTGATGGACAGCGTGGGGAAAGACACTTTCGAAGGTTCGCTGAACAGCCTCCGCCCGCTGGGCATGATGATCACCTTCGGCAACGCGTCGGGCAAGGTGCCGCCGGTGGATGTGGGGATGCTCGCGGCGAAGGGATCGCTGCAACTCACGCGGCCCACGCTGTTCACCCATACCAGCGATCACGCGACCTGCCAGAAGATGGCGGCGAACCTGTTCGACAAGGTCACGCGGGGTGCGGTGAAGATCCGCATCGACCAGCGATTCCCGCTGGCCGAAGTCGCGGCCGCCCATGACGCGCTGGAGACCCGCAAGACCACGGGTGCGACGATCCTGATGCCCTGACCTGCGGGGGGCGGTCGCCTGCGCACGGGCGGATGACGGGATTGTGGATGCGCCGCGCCGGGTGTGCGGTCTGAAAGCCGGGACCGGGCGCGGGATGCCCGCCCTACCCCGTCTTCGCCGCCTCGTCCCGTTCGGCGAGCGCCATCCATTCTTCCTCCGCATCCGACAGCGCATCATGGCGTTCGACCAGCGCATCGGTGGCTTTCTGGAACTTCACAGGCGCGTCGGTGAACATGTTCGGATCGGCGGCGAGGAAGTCTTCCAGCTTGGCGATCTCCGCCTCCAGCCGCGCGATGATGCCGGGCAGTTCTTCCAGCCGGTGGCGCTCGGTAAAGCTCAGGCCGCCATGCGGGGTGGCCGATGCCGCGACGGTCTTCGGGGCCGGTTTGCCCTGTCCGCCCTGTGGCTTTCCCGCGGGTTCCGGGGTGGCGAACAGTCCCTCCCCGCCCCGCTGCGCGCGGTAATCGGACCAGCCGCCGGGATAGACGGTCGCCTTGCCGTCGCCTTCCATGGCCACGGTCGCCGTCGCGACGCGGTCGAGAAAATCGCGGTCGTGGCTGACCAGCAGCACCGTGCCGTCGTAATCGCCCAGCACGTCCTGCAACAGGTCGAGCGTTTCGATGTCGAGATCGTTGGTCGGTTCGTCCAGCACCAGAAGGTTGCTGTCGCGCGCCATGATCCGCGCCAGCAGGAGCCGCGCCTTTTCGCCGCCCGACAGGGATTTCACGGGCGCGCGGGCCTGTCGTTCGTCGAACAGGAAATCCTTGAGATAGCCCACCACATGCTTCGGCGTGCCGCGCACCATGACCTGGTCGGCGCGACCGGACACGCGCATCGACGGATCGCCGGTCAGGCTGTCCCACAGCGTCGCTTCCGGGTCGAGCTGCGCGCGGTTCTGGTCGAACACGGCCACCTGCAGGTTGGACCCCAGCGTGACCGACCCGGTGTCGGGTGCAATCTCGCCGGTGAGCATCTTCAGCAGCGTGGACTTGCCCGCGCCGTTCGGCCCGACAAAGGCGATGCGGTCGCCGCGCAGCACACGCAGATCGAAGGGCGCAAGGATCACCCGGTCGTCGAAGCGTTTGGAAATGCACTTCGCCTCGATCACGCGCTTGCCGGACTTGGTCCCCGCGGCCAGCGCAAGGTCCGCGGTCCCCGCCCGGCTGATCTGCGACGCGCGTTCGGCCCGCAGCGCCTGCAGCGCGCGCACCCGCCCCTGGTTACGCTTGCGCCGCGCGCTGATGCCTTCGACGGCCCAGCGGGCCTCCGCCTTGATCTTGCGGTTGAGCTTGTGGCGGGCCTCGTCCTCCTCGGCCCATGTCTTGTCGCGCCATGCCTCGAACGCGGCGAAACCCTGTTCCTGCCGGCGCACGGCGCCCCGGTCGATCCACAGGGTCGCGCGCGTCAGCGCGGTCAGGAAAGCCCGGTCGTGGGAAATCAGCACGAAGGCCGCGCGGGTGGATTTCAGCCGCTCCTCCAGCCAACCGATGGCCTGCACGTCGAGATGGTTCGTCGGCTCGTCCAGCAGCATCAGGTCGGGGTCTTCCGCCAGCAGCTTGGCCAGCGCCGCGCGCCGCCGTTCCCCGCCTGACGCGGCCCCCGTGGCGATGCCGGGGTCGAACTTCAGCCCTTCGGATACCATGTCGATCCGGTAGGCTTCGCCCGGCGGCAAGCCGCTTGCGGCGAAATCGCCGAGCGTGGCGAAGCCCGCCAGCGAAGGCTCCTGTTCCATGTAGCCGACGGACTGGCCCGGCGCGGTCGTGACGCTGCCACGGTCGGGTTCGACCAGCCCCGCAATGACCTTCATCAGCGTGGACTTGCCCGACCCGTTTCGCCCCACCAGCGCCACCCGGTCGCGCGGCTGTACGACAAGGCCGAGATCGTCGAAGACCGGCTCCCCCCCGAAGGTGAGCGAGATGCCGGAAACTTGAAGGAGAGGAGGTTGCGCCATGCCGGTTCCGTATGTGGGCTTGGATGCGCGGTCAAGCGGCGGCGGCTGGCGATGCCGTTCGGCGCGCCCTATGTCTATGGGGTGATACGGTGAAAAGGATACCCCCATGGACAGCACCCTCGACAAGGTCGTGAAGACGGATGCCGAATGGCGCGCGCAGCTGTCGCCGATGGCCTACAAGGTCACGCGCAAGCATGGCACCGAGCGCGCCGGCACGCACGAGGATTTCCCGAAGGATCCCGGCACCTACTTGTGCATCTGCTGTGGCGCGCCGCTGTTCGACCAGGACGACAAGTTCGAAAGCGGCACGGGCTGGCCCAGCTTCACCCGCCCCGCCGACCCGGAGATGGTGGGCGAAACGGAGGATCGCAGCTTCTTCATGCGCCGCACGGAAGTACACTGCAATCGCTGCGACGCGCATCTGGGGCACGTCTTTCCGGACGGACCGGCGCCGACGGGGCTGCGCTATTGCATCAATGGGGCGGCGCTCAGGTTCGAACCTGACGCGTGACGGGATCAGATCCCGTCATCTCCGCCACCACCGCCGCCGCCGAGGAAGTCCTCGGCGGTCGGGCCGCCGACATTGCCGAAGATCTGCTGCAGAATGCCCATTTCCGACACCGAAGGATCGGTGACGCGGGCCGTCAGAACGACGACGCGCCCGTCGTTCACATCGAAACGTTCGATGTTTTCAACCTGGCCGTCTTCTGTGAAACGCACCGCCACGATGTCGCGCCGGGTGGTGCGCGGCTTTGCGGGGCCGAAGGTCTCGCGCTCCGAGGCCACGTAATACCACGCGCGGTCGTCGCGCATGCCGCGGGTCATGGGCTGACCGATCTTTTCGGCCACCGTGTCACGGGTGTCCTGGCCGACCTCGACTTCGGCCAGCTGGTCCGGAGCGGGCACGTAACCATGGGTGCGCACGATGGGCGAACAGCCCGCGGCGGCAACCAGACCGGCCATGGCGGCGGCGCGAAACCCGCGCGCAAGGGATGCTCTGCCCATGTTCAGCCTTGTTTGCCGTTGCACCTTCTGGCACCCCCGATAGCCTGAGCCAGCGAACCTGTTCAAGGAGGGATAGTGCTTATGGCATCCGACCGGCATGAAGACGCCCCCCCACCGACGCATGACGGCGCCGTGCTGCGGCTGGCCGATCTGGCGCAACGCCGCGCCCACCGCTTCGCGCGCCAGCCCGACGCAGACGCCCGCGCTGCGCTGGCGCGGGCGCTCGACCTGATTGACCTGCGCAAGGTGCGGTTCGAAGGCACGCTCGACCCGGTCGGGCGGCGCAACTGGGACCTGAACGGGCAACTGGGCGCGACCGTGGTACAGCCCTGCGTCGCCACGCTTGCCCCCGTGACCACCCGGATCGAGGAGCGGGTGGAGCGGCGGTTTCGCGCCGACCTGCCGGAACCGGACGACGCGGCGGAAATCGAGATGCCCGAAGATGACGCGCTGGAACGGCTGCCGGACGCCATCGATCTTGACGCGATCCTGGCCGAGGCGCTGGCGCTGGCGCTGCCGCCCTATCCGCGTGCCGCCGATACGGCGCCGGTTGAGGCACAGTTCGCCGAACCGGGCCAGACGCCGATGACGGACGCCGACACCCGCCCCTTTGCGGCCCTGGCCGGCCTGCGCGGGCAGCTTGGCAGGGACACCGGGAAGGGCGAGACGGGCAACGGCCCGGAGGAGTCCGATCCGGATACGCCACCCGCCACGGGAACGCCGCAACAGGGGACGGGGCGGGACTGAACCCAAAAAACCCCTTGCACGGCGCGCCAAAACGCGTAGAAGTCCGGCTTCCATTGACGGGCGCGAACCGCGTCCCTGCCGCCCGCGTGCGGCGTGCAGATCAGACGAACAAGGGTTGAGACATGGCTGTCCAGCAGAACAAGGTTACCCGGTCGCGCCGGAACATGCGCCGCGCTCATGACGCGCTGGTCGCTGCGAATCCCAACGAATGTACCAATTGCGGCGAGCTGAAGCGCCCGCATCACGTGTGCCCGTCCTGCGGCCACTACGCGGACCGCGAAGTTGTCGCCATGGCCGACGAGATCGACCTGGACGAAGACGCGGCCTGAGACGAGGCCGCCCATCGACAGCATGAAGCCTCCGCGGTCAGACAAGGGTGCAGCGCACGCAGCGCCGCGGATTGTCACTGTCTCCGTGGACGCGATGGGCGGGGACAACGGCCCCGCCCCGGTCGTGGCGGGCATCGCGAAATCCGCGACCAAGAACCCGGACATGCGGTTCATCGTCCATGGCGATGCCGAGCAGCTTGAAAAGCTGATCGAACGGCGCCGCGGCCTTGCCGCGCGCTGCGAGGTGCGCCATGCCGACGGTGTCGTGACCATGACCGAAAAGCCCAGCCATGCCATGCGGCACGGCAAGGGCACGTCCATGTGGCAAGCGATCGAAGCCGTGCGCGCGGGCGACGCGCAGGTCTGCGTGTCCTGCGGCAACACGGGCGCGCTCATGGCGATGTCGATGGTGCGCCTCCGCAAGCTGCCAGGCGTGAACCGGCCGGCCATCGCGTGTCTCTGGCCATCGCGCAATCCCGGCGGTTTCAACATCATGCTGGACGCGGGCGCCGATATCCGGGCCGATGCCGAAGACCTGCTGCAATACGCGCTGATGGGCAGTTCTTATGCCCGCGTCGGCCTGATGCTCGATCGCCCGCGGATCGGGCTGCTCAATGTCGGGACCGAGGAACACAAGGGCCGCGCCGAACTGAAACTCGCCCATGACCTGATCACGGAAGCCGCGAAGACGGCACCTTTCGACTTCGTGGGCTATATCGAAGGCGGCGACCTGCCGTCCGACAAGGTGGACGTGATCGTCACCGACGGATTTACGGGCAACGTCGCGCTCAAGACCGGCGAAGGCACCGCCAAGCTGATCCGCGAGTTGCTTCAGGAGGCGTTCAACTATTCGCCCCTGTCGCGCTTCGCGGCGCTTCTCGCGCTGACCTCGCTGCAACGTCTGCGCAAGCGGATCGACCCGCGCCGGGTGAATGGCGGCGTGTTCCTCGGGTTGAACGGTTCGGTCATCAAGTCGCACGGATCGGCGGACGCCACGGGCGTGTCGGCCGCACTGAAACTTGCCTTCGAACTGGGGCATGCCGATCTGCCGGAGCGGCTAGCGGCGCGGGTTGCATCCCTCTCCCCCGCGGTCCAAGGTGCGCCGACAGACACCGGGAAGGCTTACGGTACCAGCACATGACCACACGCGCCGTGATTCGAGGGGTCGGGCACTACCTGCCCGAGCGTGTGGTCGAAAATGCGGAATTCACGAAGACGCTGGACACCACGGACGAGTGGATTCGCACCCGGTCCGGTATCGAACGGCGCCATTTCGCGGCCGAAGGCCAAGGCACGTCCGACCTGGCGACACGCGCAGCGCGCGCCGCGCTTGCGGATGCAGGCCTTGAGCCGAACGACATCGATGCCGTGATCGTCGCCACGTCGACTGCCGACCTGACATTCCCCGCCGTCGCCACGATGGTGCAGGACGCGCTTGGCATGACACGCGGCTTCGCCTTCGACGTGCAGGCGGTCTGCGCGGGTTTCGTCTTCGCGCTGGCCAATGCCAACGGGATGATCCTGTCGGGACAGGCGGACCGCGTGCTCGTGATCGGCGCGGAAACGTTCTCGCGCATCCTCGACTGGACGGACCGGGGCACCTGCGTGCTGTTCGGCGACGGTGCCGGCGCGCTCGTGCTCGAACGCGCGGAGGGAAAGGGCACGACCGCGGATCGTGGCATCCTGTCCAGCGATCTCAATTCCGACGGACGGTACCGCGATATCCTGTACGTGGATGGCGGCGTGGCGAGCCAGACCACCGGACACCTGCGGATGCAGGGCAAGGAAGTGTTCCGCCACGCGGTCGAAAAGCTCGCGCTGACGGCCCATCGCGCGCTGCGCAAGGCGGGGCTGACCCCGGCGGATGTGGACTGGATCGTTCCGCACCAGGCCAATCTGCGGATCATCAAGGCCACGGCCCAGAAGATGGGGCTCGACATGGACCGGGTGATTGTCACCGTGCAGGATCACGGCAATACCTCTGCGGCGTCGATTCCGCTGGCGCTGTCGGTCGGCAAGGCGCGTGGCCAGATCCGGCCGGGTCAGCTTCTGGTTGCCGAAGCAATTGGCGGTGGGCTCGCATGGGGCTCGGTTGTGTTGCGCTGGTGACGTTGCCCGCGTGAAATCAGCACGTTACGAATCCCGGCGTTGACAGGTTTTTCCAGTTGTCTCTATCGTCGCCCCAACACAGGGAGAAAAAGACAATGAGTGGCAAGACCTTGACCCGGATGGACCTGAGCGAGGCCGTGTTCCGCGAAGTGGGTCTGTCGCGCAACGAATCCGCACAACTGGTCGAAAGCGTGCTGGCCCATATCAGCGATTCACTGGCATCGGGCGAGTCGGTCAAGATCTCGTCATTCGGGACCTTCAACGTGCGGGACAAGGCCGCGCGCGTGGGGCGCAATCCGAAGACCGGCGAAGAGGTGCCGATCCTGCCGCGGCGCGTGCTGACCTTCCGCCCCTCGCACCTCATGAAAGAGCGCGTGGCCCAGGGCAACAAGCGCTGAGGCGCATGGCCCGGCCATGAAGAAATCCCCGGACGCCTTCCGCACGATCAGCGAAGTGGCGGCGTGGCTGGAAACGCCGGCCCACGTCCTGCGTTTCTGGGAGAGCCGCTTTCCTGATCTCAAGCCCGTGCAGCGGGCGGGCGGGCGCCGGTATTACCGGCCGCAGGACATGATGCTGCTGGGCGGGATCAAGCACCTGCTGCACACCGAGGGTCACACGATCAAGTCGGTGCAGGATCGCATCAAGGCCGATGGCACCGATGCGGTGGCCGCCTTTTCGCCGCCGCTGACACCGGCCCCTGTCGGCGCCGAAGACGACGTGCCCCATGCACCCGCCGACGCGGACGCCCTCACCGTCGCCGGAATGGAGGTGGCGCGGCAGAAGGCGCTGGCCGATGACGAGACACCGCCCATCGGTTTCTTCTTCGACGACAGCGAGGATGCCGCGCCAGCCGAAGCCCAAAGCGGCACGTTCGCACAGGCGCGCGCGCCATCCCCGCCACCCGCCGATGCCGTGCCCGGGAACGTTGCAGAGGATGCCGCACCCGCTGCCGCGCAACCGATGCCCGACCCGTCGCCCGCCGGTCCGCGCGTTGGCACCTTGCCACCCCTGCCCGACGATCCCGAAGATGACGCCGCGTTGCACAGTCCGCCGCTATCCCTGCCTGCCCGTCTGCGGGCGCTGCACCCCGACGACATCGCGGCCAGTCATCGTGACACGCTGATCGGTTTGTATCGGCGGCTCGACGGCTGGCAGTGCGCGCCGCGCTGACCTGCCCACTGGCCGTGTCACCGGCACGTCACTTTTTGCGCCGCGCGCCCTTGCCCCGGTCCGCAAAGCTGAGTAACAGACGCACGTGTCGGGCTATAGCGCAGCTTGGTAGCGCGTCCGTCTGGGGGACGGAAGGTCGTGAGTTCGAATCTCGCTAGCCCGACCATTTTTCGCAAAACTTATCGTTTTGGCAGTGGCCTCCTCGCGCCCTGGCAGCGCCGCCGCAGGGTCGTGATTGCGTTTCCCCGGCTTGCACGCGCCGTCATGCTCGGCGACAAGCGATAAACCCTGCCGACCGAGCGGATCTTGCATGACTGACGTCCCGAACCACCTGCCCGATGCCCCCGGCGTTCTGCCGCGCCAGACGATCGCAGGACTGATCGACGCGGGCGCGATCGCGGCGGACCCGCCAGTGGACGCGGTGCAGTTGCAGCCCGCCTCGCTCGATCTGCGGCTCGGCGGCGTGGCATGGCGCGTGCGCGCGTCTTTCCTGCCGGGCCGCGACAAGACCGTGGATGCCCGGTTGCAGGACTTCGCCATGCACCGGATAGATCTGACCGACGGGGCAGTTCTGGAAAAGGGCTGTGTCTATCTCGTGCCGCTGTTGGAACGGTTGGATCTGCCCGCCGGGCTGGAGGCCGTCGCCAATGCCAAAAGCTCCACCGGGCGGCTCGATCTGCTCACGCGCCTCATCACCGACCACGGCACCGAGTTCGACCGTATCCCGCCGGGCTATCGCGGCCCGCTCTGGGCGGAGATCTGCCCGCGCAGCTTCTCGGTGCTGGTGCGGCAGGGGATGCGGCTGAACCAGGTGCGCTTCCGGGCGGGCGATACCACGCTGGACGATGCGGCCCTGGCCGCCCTGCACGACGCGACCGGGCTGGTGGACGGACCGGCCCATATCGACGGGGGGCTCGGCTTCTCGGTGGACCTGCACCCGCGGGGCGACGGGATCGTGGGCTACCGCGCGCGTCCGCATGCCGGCGTGATCGACCTGGACCGGATCGGCGCCTATGCGGTGCGGGATTTCTGGGACCCTATCACCAGCGATGGCGGCGGCGTCATCCTCGACCCCGGCGCGTTCTACATCCTTGTCAGCCGCGAGGCGGTCCACATCCCCCCCGACTATGCCGCCGAGATGGCCCCCTACATGGCCCTGGCAGGCGAATTCCGGGTGCACTACGCTGGTTTCTTCGATCCGGGCTTCGGCCATGCCGCGGCCGGTGGCACGGGCGCGCGCGGCGTTCTTGAAGTGCGCTGCCACGAAGCGCCCTTCGTGCTCGACCACGGGCAACGGGTGGGGCGGCTGGTCTATGAACGCATGGCCGCGCGGCCAGACCGGCTGTACGGCGCAGATTTCGCATCGAACTACCAGGGTCAGGGGCTCAAGCTGTCCAAGCATTTCCGGGCGGACTGAGCCGGGCGTCTACCACATGCGCGGCACGGCTTGTTCGGAATAGGCCGCATCATATGCGCCGGCATCCGCGATTGCGCGCACTTCGGCCAGAAAATCGCCCGCACTGGGGACGGCGGCACTTTCGTCGCCCGAACGCCACAGCCCTGACCGCATCACGGCCTTGGCGCACTGGAAATACGCCTCGGCCACCGTTATCGCGATCACGGTGCGGGGCTGTTTGCCATCGCGGTCAAACCGCGCGCGGGCCGCGGCATCGGCGGTGACGATTGCCGTGCCGTTCACCCGCACCACGTTCGGGCTGCCGGGGACCATGAACATCAGGCTCACCCGCCCGTCGGCGACGATGTTTCGCAGGCTGTCGATGCGATTGTTGCCCATCCAGTCCGGCAGTAGCAGCGTGCGGTCGTCGGCCACCTGCACGACCGCGCCGTCATCGCCGCGCGGGCTGGTATCGGTGCCGTCCGGCCCGACCGTCCCGAGCACGACAAACCGCGCCGCGCCGATCCAGGCCCGATAGATCGGGGTGATCCGGTCCACGACCTTTGCCAGCGCCGCCGGGACGGGATCGCCATAGATGGCATCGAGATCGGCAATCGTGGCAATCGGCTGCATGGTCTGTCTCCGCTGTAATGTCACGGCGACCTTATCGCCACGGCCGCGCGGGGCCAAGCAGCGGCACCGAAAACGAAAACGGCGTCCGCCTGGGACGCCGTTCGAATTCTGCTGGTGCACCTTGGCGCGGATCAGGCCGCGTCGGTGATGAACTTGACCGCGTCGCCGAAGGTCTGGATCGTCTCGGCCGCATCGTCGGGAATCTCGATGCCGAACTCTTCTTCGAAGGCCATCACCAGCTCGACCGTGTCGAGGCTGTCAGCGCCCAGATCGTCGATGAAGGACGCGCTTTCGGTGATCTTGCCTTCTTCGACGCCCAGATGTTCGACAACGATCTTCTTCACGCGATCTGCGATGTCGCTCATGTCATTTCCTCATTCAGTCTTCGGGGTCTTGCCCGCTTTGGTGATGGCCTTGCGGCCCGTTGCGGCTGAAAGCCTGTGAAACCTGCCTCTCAGCGGGGTCCAGCCCTGCCCCCGGGCAATCTCGGTGGCCTATAGCATATGGTCCTGTGAAGGCAAACGCTTTCGCCAAGGGGTGGAAACCCGTCCCGCAGGCCTGTCAGATCATCGCCAGACCGCCGTTGACGTGCAGCACCGTGCCGGTCGTGTACCCTGCCTCGGGGCTTGAAAGATACAGCACGGCGGCGGCGATTTCGGCCGGATCGCCCATCCGCCCCGCGGGCACGTTGCCGAGGATCGCGGCTTTCTGGTCATCCGTCAGCTTGTCGGTCATCGCCGTCGCCACGAAGCCCGGCGCCACGGCGTTCACGGTGATGCCCCGGCTGGCGACCTCATAGGCGAGCGATTTGGACATGCCCACCAGTCCTGCCTTGGCGGCGGCATAATTGCCCTGCCCGGGATTGCCCGTGGCCCCCACGACCGAAGTGATGTTCACGATCCGGCCCCAGCGCGCCTTCATCATGCCGCGCAGCACGCCGCGCGACAGCTTCATGGCGGCGGTCAGGTTCACGTCGATGACGCTGGCCCATTCGTCGTCGGACATGCGCATGAACAGGTTGTCGCGGGTGATGCCCGCATTGTTCACAAGGATATCGACGCCGCCCATGGCCCCTGCGGCATCCTTGGGCAGAGCCGCCACCGCGTCGCCATCGGACAGGTTGCAGGGCAGCACATGGGCACGATCGCCCAACCGTGCCGCGAGGTCTTCGAGCGGCGCGGTGCGCGTACCGCTCAGCCCCACCGTCGCCCCGGCTTCGTGCAGCGCCGTGGCAATGGCCGCGCCGATCCCGCCCGAGGCCCCGGTGACCAGCGCCGTCTTTCCCGTCAGATCGAACATGCGTGTTTACTCCTCTGCCGCCGCCCTGAGCGCGGCGATATCTTCGGGCGTGGCGACATTGGCCGTGGCCACGTCGCGCGCGATGCGCCGGATCATGCCCGACAGCGCCTTGCCCGCGCCCAGTTCCCAGATCTCGGTGACCCCCTGCGCGGCCATGACCTGCACGCTTTCGCGCCAGCGCACCGCGCCGGTCACCTGCCGCACCAGCAGGTCGCGGATCGTGTCCGGGTCCTGCACGGCGCTGGCGGTGACATTGGCCACCAGCGGGACAGCCGGAGCGTGGATCGTGACATCGGCCAGCGCCGCCGCCATCGCATCGGCGGCAGGCTGCATCAGCGCGCAATGGAACGGGGCGGAAACGGGCAGCATCAGCGCGCGCTTGGCGCCCCTTTCCTTCGCCAGTGCCGCGGCACGTTCCACCGCGGCCGTGTGGCCGGAAACGACCACCTGCGCGGGGTCGTTGTCATTGGCCGCTTCGCAGACCTCGCCCTGCGCCGCATCCGCCGCGAGCGCGGTCACGGCGGCCAGGTCCAGCCCGAGGATCGCGGCCATCGCGCCCTCGCCCACCGGCACGGCGGTCTGCATCGCCTGACCGCGCAACCGCAGGAGCCGCGCGGCATCGCCGACACTGATCGCTCCTGCTGCTGCGAGGGCCGAATACTCGCCCAAGGAATGGCCCGCGACAAAGGCGCC
Organism: Meridianimarinicoccus zhengii; assembly: GCF_003254465.1. GTDB lineage: Bacteria > Pseudomonadota > Alphaproteobacteria > Rhodobacterales > Rhodobacteraceae > Meridianimarinicoccus > Meridianimarinicoccus zhengii. The sequence continues at coordinate 27,237 of NZ_QDFI01000031.1, read as the reverse complement.
ATCGGCGATGCGGATGCCTTCGGCGTCCAGCGCGCGCACGGCGGCCAAAGAACACGCCATCAGCGCGGGCTGGGCATTGGCGGTCAGCGTGAGCGTGTCGGCATCGCCGTCCCAGACCAGTGCCGACAGGTTTTCACCCAGCGCCGCATCCACCTCGTCGAACACCGCGCGGGCAGCGGGATAGGCATCCGCCAGCGCCTGGCCCATGCCGATCGTCTGCGCGCCCTGTCCGGGGAAAACATATGCGCGTGTCATACTCGCTCCTCATATTCGCCCGGCGGGCGTGTCCTTGTCCGATGTTGGACGGGTCTAGCCCAGCCCGCGCGCGCACGCAATTGCAGCAAGCATGGCCCCGCGGCCCGGCCTGCGCCCCATTTGGCACCGCTTCGCCCGGGTGGCGAAGCCGCACGCGGACTGTGCGCATGCGGGCCATTTGCGGCGCACGGCACTTGCATTACCTCTTTGCCCGAACGCAGCGAACGGAGACATCCATGTCCCTTGCCGAACCGACACTGGGCAATTCGCCCCGCAGCTATGGCAGCGTCGCCAAGACCCTGCATTGGCTGACCGCCCTTCTGATCCTGACCGCGATCCCGCTGGGGGTCGTGGCCAACAACCTGCCTTATGACACATCGGCGCAACTGGCGACGAAAGGCTGGCTGTTCTCGCTGCACAAAACCGTGGGGATCGCGGCCTTCACCGTCGCGGTGCTGCGCATCCTGTGGGCCGCGTCACAACCGAAACCGGCGCTGCTGCATCCCGACCGGCGGCTGGAAAGCTGGGCTGCGGAAACCGTGCACTGGATGCTTTACGCGTCGCTGGTGATCGTGCCCCTGTCCGGCTGGCTGCACCATGCCGCCACGCAGGGCTTCGCGCCGATCCTGTGGCCGTTCGGGCAGACGCTACCGCTTATTCCGGTCAACGACGGCGTGGCACATTTCTTCGCGGCGTGGCACTGGCTGTTCACCAAGGTGCTCATCGCGTCGCTTATCCTGCACATCGCGGGCGCGTTGAAACATCACCTGATCGACCGGGACGACACGCTGCGGCGGATGCTGCCGGGGCATGTCGCGGCGGGCGATGGCGCAGCGGCGCATCCGCGCGGCCCCGTGGCGGCAGCGGTCGCCATCTGGGCGGTGCTGATGGCCGGCGGATCGGCATTGGGGCTGGCCGGGCAGACCGACGCGCCCGCGGTTCCGCAGCTTCAGGCGCAGCCATCGGGCTGGGTCGTCCAGGAGGGCACGCTGGCCATCACGGCGACGCAGTTCGGGTCGCCCGTCGAGGGACAGTTCGACGACTGGACCGCCGCGATAGAATTCGACCCCGACGCGCCCGGGCCGGACATGGGCACCGTGACCGTGCAGATCTCCATTCCCAGCGTCACGCTCGGCTCGGTGACGAGCGAGGCGCTCAAGCCCGAATTCTTCGACGCTGAGGCGCATCCCACGGCAACGTTCGACGCGCAGATCATGACCGCCGAGGGCGAAAACGCATATGTCGCCGAAGGAACGCTGACCCTGAAAGGTGCGACCGTGCCGCTGTCGCTGCCGTTCGAGCTGACACTCGACGGCGATACGGCGCGCATGTCCGGGCAGACCGTCATCGACCGGCGCGACTATGGCATCGGCACGAACAGCTACGCCGACGAAGAGACGGTGGCCCATGACGTCACCGTGTCCGTGTCGCTCGTGGCCGAACGCGATCAGGGCGAATAGATCGACACGCGAAAGGGGCGCGGGGATCTCTCCCCACGCCCCTCCAATTCAGTCAGACGTTCCGCGCGGGATCAGCCTTTGCGGCGGCGCAATGCCCCCATCCCGGCGACCCCCGCCCCAAGCAGCAGCGCCGATGCCGGAAGCGGCACGGGCGTCGTGCCGGTGTTGGGCAGCGCGGTCACGCCAACGGCATCCACGTCATAGCCGTCGCGCCCGGCAACGAAGGGCGAGGTGTCGACAAGCCGCAGCGTGTCGAAGATGCCCGCGAAGCTGAACACGAAGCCGGCAGCCGATGCGTTGTCGACCTCGCCAATCTTGGAGAAGCTGCCACCGATGCCGGCGAACACGTCGGCGCTTTCGAAATAGCCCGCGCGGTTGCCGAAGGTGATCTCATAGCTGGCACCGGGACCGGTGAAGGTCTCGCCGAATGTGAAATCGGCCTGACCCCCCAGACCCAGCGACAGGAACTTGTCGTCGGGCTCACCGAGCGCATTCAGCGGATTGTCGCGGTCGTTGGACGACCCGACAGTGCCGTTGTTGGTCCAGTCGACCCCTGTCGCATAGATGGTCGCCGCCTGCGCGGCGGAACCTAGAAGAAGGGCTGCCGCCGCGGCGGCGACGAATGATTTGTAACGCATGACACTACTCCTGACCACGCAACTCACCTTCGATGAGTTTCCGTCGACCACTTCTAGAGCAGGATACGCTGAAATGCTCGAAGTGATGGGCATTTGAGTTAACGGGCGCCTATTTGCGCCCGTCCTTCGGCGACCCCATCACCACCCAGGTGGTGATCGCGCTGACATTGGGAACGACGCCCAGAACATCGGTGTGGAACGCCTTGTAGGCGGCAAGGTCGGGTACTTCCACCCGCAGCAGGTATTCGATGATGCCGGTGACATTGTGGAATTCGACGACTTCGGGGGCGGCATCCATGGCCTGTTCGAACGCGGACTGCGCGGCCTTGGAATGGTTCGACAGACCGACCCCGATATAGGCGAGGAACCCACGCCCCATCGCCACAGGGTCGAGCACCGCGCGATAGCCCGCGATCACCCCGCTGCGTTCGAGATCCTGTACCCTGCGCAGACAGGCGGACGCCGACAGCCCGACCCGCGCGGCAAGCTCGGTATTGCTGATCCGGCCATTGGCCTGAAGCTCTCGCAATATATTTTCGTTGATTGGGTCTCGCTTCGTCATTTCCGCCGATCATCTCCCGTTTTCCCACAAACTATGCAGCACATTGCGCCGGATTTGTGTCAATCATGCCGCGCTGATGGTTGCAAGGGCACGGGCGCGATTCGTCCCGGCCTTGCCGAACGGGAGAGCCGATCATGACCGCCGAATTTCTTCTGGCCCTCGCGGGCTTTGCCTTCGTCACGTCGATCACGCCGGGACCGAACAACCTGATGCTGATGGCGTCGGGCGTGAATTTCGGTCTGCGCCGGACCATGCCCCATCTGCTGGGCATCTCGCTCGGACTGGCGACGATGATCGTTCTGGTGGGGCTGGGTGCCGCGCGCGCGATGGAATCAATCCCGCTGCTCGAACTTGCGCTGCGGGCGGGATGTCTTGCGTTCATCATGTGGATGACATGGTCGCTGCTGCGGGCCGAAGCGCCGGACGGCGCCCCCGCGAAGAGCGCCCCGATGACATTTATCCAGGCAGCGGGGTTCCAGTGGATCAATCCGAAGGCGTGGGCCATGGCGCTGACGGCAATCGCGGCCTTTGCACCGGATCGCAGCCTGCCCGCCGTCGGCACGGTGGCAGTTGTCTTCGCCATCGTGAGCCTGCCGTCCATCGTGGTCTGGGCGGCGCTTGGCAAGCGGCTGCGCGCATTTCTGACGGATGCGCGGCGGCGGCGCATCTTCAACGCGGCCACGGCCGCACTGCTGGTGGTCAGCGTGCTGCCGATGATCCTGCAGATGGGGTGACGGAACGGGGCCGCCGGCATGGCGGCCCCCCTGCCCCGGTCAGGATGCGCTGGCCGCGTCCTGTGCCTCGATCGAGATCATCACCTCGACCTCGTCCGACACGAAGGGCGCGAACATGTCCACGCCGAAATCGCTGCGCAGCAGCGTCGTCGTGGCGTTGAAGCCAAGCCACGGCGCGTTTTCCATCGGATGGGTGTCCGCCTTGTTCAGGACCGTATCCAGCACGACCGACTTGGTGACGCCGTTCATTGTCAGGTCACCGGTGATGAGCGCGGTATTCTCGCCCGTCACCTCGATGCCCGTCGACACGAAGGTCACCTGTTCGTCCGTACCGGCGGCGTCGAAGAAATCACCGGACATGAAGTGTTCGTCGCGGGCTTCCCAACCGGTGAACATGCTGGTGACCGGCATGGACACTTCTACCGACGAATTGGCCGGGTCGGTCTCGTCGAACTGGATCGTGCCGGCGAAACCCGAGAACATGCCATAGGTCGTCGAGAAGCCGAGATGGTTGTAGCTGAACAGGACCTGGCTGTGGCTGCTGTCCAGAACGTATTCGCGCGGCTCTGCCAGTGCGGGGGCGGCGACGAGCCCAAGGCCCAGGGCTGCGGCGATGAGGGTGCGGGTCATTGTAGTGTCACTCCTGTTGGTGCGGTGTCGAACCGGCCGCGGCGGATGTGCCGCGCCTTGGGGTCAGATGTCGTGTCAAGCTGCGCTGCGGCAACTCCGCGAAAGCCAACAGGGTCGGTTCACCAGCGAACAACGCCCTGCGCCCTTGTTCGGCCGCGCTCCGCGCGCCGCTTGCCATTCGCGCGCGGGCCTGTATAAGGCGCCATCTTCCGCAAACCGCAAACCGGCGCAGTCTCTCGTGGACGGGCGCGGAAGTGTTGGCCCGCCCTATGAAATGCGCCCGAAATCAGGAGCCGATATGCCGCTTTACGAGCATGTCTTCATTTCCCGCCAGGACCTGTCGAACACGCAGGCCGAGGGCCTTGTCGAACACTTCTCCACGATTCTCGCGGATAACGGCGGCAGCGTCGTCGAAAGCGAGTACTGGGGCGTCAAGACGATGGCCTACAAGATCAACAAGAACCGCAAGGGCCATTACGCCTTCCTGAAGACCGACGCGCCGTCGTCGGCCGTGCAGGAAATGGAACGCCTGATGCGCCTGCATGACGACGTGATGCGCGTCCTGACCGTGAAGGTGGACGAACACGCCGAAGGCCCGTCGGTCCAGATGCAGAAGCGCGACGAGCGTGACCGCGGTGATCGTGGCGACCGGGGCCCGCGCCCTGACCGTGGGGATCGTGGCGACCGCGGTGATCGTGGCGACCGTGGCGACCGGGGTGACCGCCCCGCGCGCGACCGTTGATCTGAACCGGGAAAGGAAAATAGATCATGGCAACGAAACCGTTCTTCCGCCGCCGCAAGGTCTGCCCCTTCTCGGGCGACAATGCACCCGCCATCGACTACAAGGACACGCGCCTGCTGCAGCGGTATATTTCCGAGCGCGGCAAGATCGTGCCGTCGCGCATCACCGCCGTGTCCGCCAAGAAGCAGCGTGAACTGTCCCGCGCCATCAAGCGCGCGCGGTTCCTCGCCCTTCTGCCCTACGCCGTGAAGTAAGGAACATCCCCATGGAGATCATTCTTCTCGAACGCGTGGCCAAGCTGGGCCAGATGGGCGAGGTCGTGTCCGTCAAGGAAGGCTACGCGCGCAACTTCCTGCTGCCCCAGGGCAAGGCGATGCGGGTCAATCCCCAGAACCTCGCCCGTTTCGAAGAGCAGAAGGCACAGCTTGAAGCCCGCAACCTGGAAACCCGCAAGGAAGCCGAGGCACTGGGCAAGCAACTCGACGGGCAGACCTTCGTCGTGATCCGTTCCGCTTCGGATGCCGGCGCGCTTTACGGGTCCGTCAGCACGCGTGATGCAGCGGATGCCGCGACCGAGGCCGGGTTCTCGGTGGATCGCAAGCAGGTCGTCATGAACCGTCCGATCAAGGAACTGGGCCTGCACGACTTGTCCGTGACACTGCACCCCGAAGTCGAGGTGACGATCACGCTCAACGTCGCACGCTCGCCCGAAGAGGCCGAGTTGCAGGCATCGGGCAAGTCGATCCAGGAACTGGCCGCCGAAGAAGAAGCAGCCGCCGAATTCGAGATCGCGGAACTGTTCGACGATATCGGGAGCGCGAGCTTCGACGACGAAAGCGGCGACGACACGCCCCAGCCGAGCCTCGACGACGACCGCTGAGGCGACGATCGGCACGGAAAGACGGGGGGGCCGCGGCACATGCCGCGGCCCTTTCGCATGTCGGGTCTCAGTCCTGCACGGGACCGTCGGCGCGGAACCACGGGACCGGGTCGCTCGACGCAGGGGCAGTTTCCAGCGCGGGCCATTCGCTCGCAGCCTGCGATTCGTATTTCGGGATTTCGGCCACCCAGCGCCGCGCGATGCGGTCATTGATGTTCAGGAACAGCTTGCCGTTCTCGATATGCCAGTTGGTCGGGTTGGCAGGCACCTTGTATCCGCCCGCCACGCCATAGGCGCAATGCCCGTCATATTGCGGGGCATAGCGGTCCGGATCGGCAAGGAAACGGTCGCGGTTCGCCGCGGACGCGAAGGCGAAGGTGGCGCCGTTGTGTTCGGCGGTGATATCGGCATGGCCGCGAACGGGATCGCTGCCGGGTGCGAGGTCGAAATAGGCCACCACGTCATGGCCCGACACGGCGAAACCGGTCGTGTCCACGTATTGCGGCCCGGCCAGCACGCCCGCCGGCAGCAGGGTCAGGACCGTCGCAAGGGCAAGTCTTCGGATCATGCGGAAACCTCCAGGGCTGTGACGCGCAAACCGTACCGCAGAATCGCGGCCCCCGCGCTCCCCGGTCCCGCCAAGGTGATCGCCCGTGTCCACGCCCCTTGATGGCACCGGCGCGCGGGTCTAGAACCGCTCCCATCCCCGGACAGGAACCGTACCCATGCTCGATCTCGCCTTCGACACGCCGACACCCAAGGTCATCGCCGGGGCGAAGCACGACTGGGAACTCGTGATCGGGATGGAAGTACACGCGCAGGTCGCGTCGAAGGCGAAGCTGTTCTCCGGCGCCTCCACGCAATTCGGGGCGGAGCCGAATTCCAACGTCGCCTTCGTGGATGCGGGCATGCCGGGAATGCTGCCGGTGATCAACGAGGGCTGCGTCGCGCTGGCGGTCAAGACCGGGCTGGGGCTGAAAGCACAGATCAACCTGATGTCGGCCTTTGACCGGAAGAACTATTTCTACCCGGACCTGCCGCAGGGCTACCAGATCAGCCAGTTGTATCACCCCATCGTCGGCGAAGGCGAGGTGATCGTTGACATGGCCCCCGGCATCGCGCGCCGCGTGCGGATCGAACGCATCCACCTGGAACAGGACGCGGGCAAGTCGATCCACGACATGGACCCGGCGATGAGCTTCGTGGATCTTAACCGCACGGGCGTCGCGTTGATGGAGATCGTCAGCCGCCCGGACATTCGCGGGCCGGAAGAAGCGGCGGCCTATGTCACCAAGCTCCGCCAGATCCTGCGGTACCTGGGCACCTGCGACGGCAACATGCAGAACGGCAACCTGCGCGCGGACGTGAACGTGTCCGTCTGCCATCCGGGGGATTACGAACGCTATCAGGAGACGCAGGATTTCGGCCATCTCGGCACGCGCTGCGAGATCAAGAACATGAACTCCCTGCGGTTCATCCAGCAGGCGATCGATTACGAGGCGCGCCGCCAGATCGCGATCCTGGAGGACGGCGGCAGCGTCGTGCAGGAAACCCGGCTCTACGACCCGGACAAGAACGAGACCCGGTCGATGCGGTCCAAGGAAGAAGCGCATGATTACCGCTATTTTCCCTGCCCCGACCTGCTGCCGCTGGAGATCGAACAGGCCTGGGTCGATGACATCGCGGCGTCACTGCCGGAACTGCCCGACGCCAAGAAGGCGCGTTTCGTGCGCGATTTCGGGCTGAGCGAGTACGATGCGTCTGTTCTGACCGCCGAGGTGGAGGCCGCCGCCTATTTCGAAATCGTGGCCGACGGCCGCGACGGCAAGCAGGCCGCGAACTGGGTGATCAACGACCTGTTCGGGCGGCTGAAGAAGGACGGCGACCGGCACATCACCGAAAGCCCCGTCAGCCCCGCGCAGTTGGGCGGCATCCTCGACCTGATCGCGGCGGGTGACATCTCGGGCAAGATCGCCAAGGACCTGTTCGAGATCGTCTATACCGAAGGCGGCGATCCCGCGCGGATCGTCGCGGATCGAGGCATGAAGCAGGTCACGGACACCGGCGCGATCGAGGCCGCGGTGGACAAGGTCATCGCGGAAAACCCCGCGCAGGTGGAAAAGGCGCAAGCCAATCCCAAGCTGGCAGGCTGGTTCGTGGGGCAGGTGATGAAGGCGACGGGCGGCAAGGCCAACCCGAAGGCGGTGAACGACCTCGTGGCGGCGAAGCTGGGGCTTTAGCCCCATGGCGAGCCTGCGCCGGGCTGTCGCGGTCCATAACGAGCGCGTGAAGCTGTTTTCCGGCTTCGTGAACGCCATCGGGCTGGGGCTGATCGGTTTCGCCGTGCTGCGCCCGCTGACCGAGGACATGACGGCCATCGGCGCGATCACGGCAGTCTGGGGGCTGGCGGGGCTTTTCCTGCACGCCATTTCCCACTATATATTGGCCATGCTCCGAACGGAGGACAGAACATGACTGCCTTTGAAATCGCCATTCCCGTGATCGCCGTATCCGTGGCCCTGCTGGGCGCGGTGCTGCTCAGGCGCGAAGCTGCCCGTATCGATGCGCGCAAGCGCGGCGCGCATCCCGCCGAATAGGCCACCCTTGCCGTGCATCGCGGCACGGATGCCGATACCACGCCGACACCCTGACTGGTAGTGGTCCGTACATCGCAACCCTATTTGGCGAATTTCCGGTACCGTCAATCCGCGGCAATCGGCACCAGCGTCACCTGCCGCCCATCGACCGCCGCACGATAGCAGGCACGATCCGGCGCATCGCGCACATCGTCCCCCGCCAGCGACGTGCAGAACTCCCCGCGGCGGTATTCCCAGGCGCCCACGAACGGCACGCCCAGATGGGTACCCACCAGCGCGCCGCCCTCCAGCACCGTCACGTCGACGCCGTCACCCTGAAGATTATGGCCGACCACGGCGCGTTCGAAGGCACGCCGCCGTTCAAGGCTGTCGGCATCGTCGCGCACAGCGTCCGTGCTGGCGAAGTCGGGGGAGGCGCAGGCAGAGAGCAGCCAAATCATACTCAGCACAGTGAACACGTTTCGCATCGTCACCGAACCCCGAACCCGAAGGACGGCCCCCTGCCCAAGCGTCACCATAACGCTTTCCGTCCCGATCCGACGCACATTCGAAGCAAAAGGTTAACGTTCCACTCATGCCCACCCTGTTGCACCGCTGCGACGCGGCTTGCGGTGCGGCTGCGGGCGGAGAGGCAGGCTTTGCCAAATCCGCTGCCGCGCAGTAAGCCCCTTGGGACGCTGACAGATCCGGTGACCCCATGCCCGACCACGAATATCGCGTTCTGCCCGCCCCGGATCGCGCCGCCAAGACCCGCGACGAGGGCGAGGACGCCTATGCCCGCGCACTGGCCGATGTCCTGAACGCCGAGGCGCAGCAAGGCTGGGAATTCGTGCGCGCCGAAACCCTGCCCATGAAGGAACGCACCGGGCTGACCGGCACGCGCATGGGCTTCCGGACGCTGCTGGTGTTCCGCCGTCCGCGCGACGGCCAGGACGGGACGCGCGCAGCGCTGAAACTGCTGGAGAACCGGGGCGACAGCAGCCCGGCGTGACCTGAATTCAGGCAGCGATGTGGATTTCCAGCGCGTGGATGCGCCCCACGAGATCCTTGCCCAACGCATCGTGGATCGCCCGGTGCCGCGCGATCCGGGACATGGGCCGCAACGCCTCGGCCGCGATGTCGATACGGAAATGGGTTTCGCCGCCCTCGCGCCACCCGCCATGGCCGCGATGGGCCTCGCTGTCATCGGTGACGACAAGCCGCTCCGGCTTCAACGCCGATTCGAGCCGGGCCTCGATCTCCTGTGCAATCCCCATTTTTACGTCATGCCCCCTTTCGCTTCGGTGGGGAAAGGTTAGACTCTGGCGCCCGCGGTTGGAATGCCGCCCGTGCGAGTCGGAAAGGTTTTTGCATGTCGAAGAACGATCCCTTCGGATTTGACCTGTCGGTATCCTCCGCCAAGAAGAAGAAGACCCGCGGCAAGCGTGGCATGTCCGGCGCGTTCGAAACTTCCAACCGGGTCTGCGAACATCCCGGCTGCGACCTGATCGGGCAGTATCGCGCACCGCGCTCGCCAGACAGCCTCGATGACTACCTGTGGTTCTGCAAGGACCACGTGCGCGAGTACAATCTTAAGTGGAACTTCTTCTCGGGCGCCACCGAGGCAGAGATGGAAGAGCAGATCGAAAAGGACCGCGTCTGGGGGCGCGGCACCAAGCCCTTCGGCAAGCAGAGCGACGAACAGCGCGCCTGGCGGCGCTTGGGCATCGACGACCCGCACCAGGTGCTGGGCGAGAAGGCGACGCAGAATCCCGGCAAATCGATCACCGGCACGCGCCGCCTGCCGCCGACCGAACGCCGCGCGCTGGAAATCCTCGAGGCGAGGGACCACTGGACCAAGGTGGAAATCCGCAAGCAGTATCGCAGCCTCATCAAGATCCTGCACCCCGACATGAATGGCGGCGACCGCAGCGACGAGGAGCGGTTGCAGGAGGTCGTCTGGGCCTGGGACCAGATCAAGGACAGCCGCAGCTTCAAGGACTGACCGGGGGAATGGCCCCCGGTGGTGGAAACGGACTGGTCCGGCTGTGTGGCGGCATTGGCGTGACCTTTCTACTCGCGGGCTGCGGGAGCAGCCCTGACCTTGTGCCGGGCATATGCCGCGACGGGCCGCGCGACGCGTCGGGGCGCGATACGCAGGTCTGCACACCCCGCGGTCCGGGCGATCCGGTGCGGGTCGTGCGCGGGGTATCGGGCAGTTGGCCTGTCTTCGACGGCGGCATCAGCGGGCAACCAGCGCTTGAAGCCACGACGCAGGCGCTGGGTCTGGCACCGCCCCGGTTCGACCCGCGCCGCGACGAGATCCTGTGGCCCGCACGCGGCCCAAGCCCCGTGATCGTGACCTTCGCCGCCGCCGATCCCGCCCGCGGCGGCGCGCTGTCCACCCTGCGCGTCGTGTTCCGCCCCGAGGACGGCGCCGTGCTCGGCTACCGGCGCGTGCCCCGGCGATGACCGGCCGCGTCATCGATTGCCCGGCTTTGATCCTCGGGGCCGGAGCCGCCGGCATGATGTGCGCCGCCCATGCCGGTCCCGGTGCCGTCGTGGTGGACCACATGCCGGTGCCGGGGGAGAAGATCCGCATTTCGGGCGGCGGGCGCTGCAACTTCACCAACCTGCACACCGGCCCGGACAATTTCCTGTCCGAGAACCCCCATTTCGCCAAATCCGCGCTAAGCCGGTATACCCAGTGGGATTTCATCGACCTCGTGGACCGCCACGGTATCGGATGGCACGAAAAGACGCTGGGGCAGCTTTTCTGCGACGACAGCGCGCGCCAGATCATCGACCTGCTGGTGGCCGAGATCGCGCAGGCGGGCGCGGCGTTGTGGCTCAACACGCAGGTGGGCGAAATCTCCCATGCCGAAGGCCGCTTCACGGTTGACCTGATCCGCGACGGAAGCCCCTGCACGCTGCGCACGCCGCGGCTGGTGGTGGCCACGGGCGGCAAGTCGATCCCCAAGATCGGGGCGAGCGGGCTCGGCTACCGCATCGCGGACCAGTTCGGCCTGCCGCTTGTGCCCACGCGCCCCGCGCTGGTGCCGCTGACCTTCGGGGACGAATTCGCCGCCCTGTCCGGTGTGGCAGTACCCGCACGGCTGACCGCGGGCGCGGCGTCCTTCGAAGAGGCGCTTCTGTTCACCCATCGCGGCCTGTCCGGCCCGGCGGTGCTGCAAGCGTCAAGCTACTGGCAGGAGGGGGACGACATCGCCGTGGCCCTTTGCCCCGGCGACGATCTTCCGGGGCGGCTGCGGGCAGAACGGGCCCGCGCGGGGCGGCGCGACGTGGGCGGGGTGCTGGGCGGGCTGATCCCGAAGCGGCTGGCCGATCATCTGTGCAACATGGCCGATGTCAGAGGGCGGCTGGCGGATCTGTCCGACACGCGGCTTGCGCCGCTTGCGGATCTGCTGACCGCGTGGCGGCTGCGCCCCACCGGCACCGAGGGCTATCGCAAGGCCGAGGTCACGGCGGGCGGCGTCGGGACGGATGCACTGAACGCCCGCAGCATGGAAAGCCGCGTGCCGGGTCTCCATTTCGTGGGCGAGGTCGTGGACGTGACAGGCTGGCTGGGCGGCTACAATTTTCAATGGGCATGGGCGTCGGGCTGGGCCGCGGGACAGGCCATCGCCGCGGCGCGGCGTGGCTGAACGCCCGGCCCTTCCCCTTGCACCCCCGCGTGATATGTTGCACCACCGACGCGGCGAAAAGGGCAGATCACATGGCGGACGGCAGCATGGACGTGAACACGAAACCCACCGAGGACATCTCGGTCCGCGAGGTGTTCGGCATCGACAGCGACATGACGGTGAAGGGGTTCGCGGACCGCTCGGATCGCGTGCCCGACATCGATCCGACCTACAAGTTCGACCGCGACACGACGCTGGCGATCCTTGCGGGTTTTGCCTTCAACCGCCGCGTGATGATCCAAGGGTACCACGGCACCGGCAAGTCCACCCATATCGAACAGGTCGCGGCCCGGTTGAACTGGCCGCTCGTGCGCGTCAATCTCGACAGCCATATCAGCCGGATCGACCTGATCGGCAAGGACGCGATCAAGCTGAAGGACGGCAAGCAGTATACCGAGTTCCAGGAAGGCATCCTGCCTTGGGCGCTGCGGACGAACACCGCGATCGTCTTCGACGAATACGACGCGGGGCGCGCCGACGTGATGTTCGTGATCCAGCGGGTGCTGGAAGCGGACGGCAAGCTGACGCTTCTTGACCAGAACAAGGTGCTGACGCCGAATCCCTATTTCCGCATCTTCGCCACCGCGAACACCGTGGGTCTGGGCGACACGACGGGGCTGTATCATGGCACACAGCAGATCAACCAGGGCCAGATGGACCGCTGGAGCCTCGTGGCGACGCTCAACTATCTCTCCCATGACGCGGAAGCCGCGATCGTGCTGTCGAAGTGCCCGCACTACAACAACAAGGACGGGCGCCAGACCGTCAGCCAGATGGTGACGGTTGCCGACCTGACGCGCACGGCCTTCATGAACGGCGAGCTGAGCACGGTCATGAGCCCGCGGACAGTCATCGCCTGGGCGCAGAACGCGTTCATCTTCAAGGATGTGGGCTACGCCTTCCGGCTGTCCTTCCTCAACAAATGCGACGAGCTGGAACGCCAGACGGTGGCCGAGTTCTACCAGCGCTGCTTTGCCGAGGAACTGCCGGAAAGCGCGGTCAGCCTGTCGCTGGGCTGACTTGCGCGATCGGCACGCGAGGGGCTTAGCCCTCGGCCTGCAAGATCTGTTCGAACCCACCATAGATGAGGCGTTTGCCGTCAAAGGGCATCGGGTTGGCCTCCGGACTCATGCGCGGGTCGGCCATAACGGCGGCCCACCCCGTATCGCGGGCCGCACGATCCGCCCAGGACACCCAGGAAAAGACGACGGCCTCGTCCTCGCCGCACTGAACCGCCATCGGGAAGGATGTCACCTTGCCCGGCGGCACGTCATCCGCCCAGCACTCGTTGACCGACAGCGCCCCATGCGCGATGAACACTTCTGCCGCGGCCTTCGCATGGGCGATGTAGGCGGCCTTGTTGGCCACCGGCACCGCCGCGACGAAACCATCCACATACGCCACGCCGCCCCCCCGAATCGCCTGTGGACAGCCTACGCCGATGCCGGACAACATCAATGCGCAGGACAAAGCGGCGCCACGTCGTCGGTTGCGATTTCCACCAAAATGACTAGAGCACAGCCATGACCGAAATCGAACTCAAGTTTCTTCTGACCGGCGGACAGGTTTCATCCGTACTGGCGCGGCTGCGCACCTTGCGCGGACTGACGGGGCCGGTGCAGACGCTCGATCTGCGCAGCGTCTACCACGACACGGAAGACGATGCGCTGCGGCAGTCAGGCTTCGCGCTCAGGGTGCGTCATGACGGGGCGGGCTGGGTACAGACCTGCAAGGGACGGCTGAGCAACCATGCCGGTCTGCAGACCACGCAGGAAAGCGAAGCCCCTTTGGCCGGCGGCGAGATCGACCTTGCGGCCATCCCTGACGAAGCCATGCGCGACCGGGTGATCTCGCTGGTGGGCGACACTCCGCTGGTCCCGCGCGTCGAAACGGCGATCACGCGCCACGCAGCGACCGTCGCCATGGGCGGCTGGACCCGGGCCGAAGTCGCGCTGGATACCGGTACCCTGCGAGGCGGCGACCGCACGGCCGATCTGCACGAGCTGGAGCTGGAGCTGAAATCCGGGCATGTCACGGCACTCTTCGACCTTGCACGCGAGTTGATGCCCGAAGGCGGGCTGCGCCTGTCGCGGATGTCCAAGGCGGCGCGCGCCTTCGCGCTGGCCGACGGTGGTGATGCGATCCCGAACCCGGCGCCGCGCAAGGCCCGTACCGTGGCGCTGACAGCCGACCAGACCGCCGAGACCGCGGCGCGCGACGTGCTGCGCGAATGTCTTGACCAGATCGCGGCGAATGCGGACGCCGTGCGCAACAGCGACGCGGTCGAAGGCCCGCACCAGTTGCGTATCGGGCTGCGCCGAATGCGCGCCGCGCTCGACATCTTCGGCCCCGTGCTGGCCGGCCCCGCGCTCGACCACCTGAAGGCCGAGGCACGCTGGCTGGGGCGCGAAACCGGGCATCTCCGCGATCTCGACGTGGCGGTGCATGATCTTTTGCGCCCGGAGGCCGAGTCGCACCCGACAGAACCCGGCTTCGCGCGGCTGGCCGATCTGCTGGCCGACGCGGCAACGGCGCAGCGCAGCGGCATGCGCACGACACTGGCGGGCACGCGGGCGCAAGGTTTCCTGCTCGATCTCGCACAGTTCATCGAGGCCCGCGGCTGGCTCGATCCGGGCGATATCGACCAGTCAGCACGGCTAGCGCAGCCCCTGTCGGGGCTGGCAAAGGATGCGCTGGCGCGGCACTGGTCACGGGCGACCAAGCGCGCGCGGGGCATCGACACCCTGTCGATCGAGGCGCGCCACGACCTGCGCAAGACGCTGAAATCCCTGCGCTACGCGGTGGAGTTCCTTGGCCCCGTGCTGGACGAAAAGCCCACGCGCGCTTTCGTGAAGCGCCTTCGGACACTACAGGACGTGTTCGGCGATCTCAACGACCTTGCGATGGCACAAACCCTGCTGAGCGGCCCGCAGGCACCGGGCGCGGACGACCCGCAGGTGCAGCGCGCGGTGGGCTGGATCCTCGGTGCCCGCACCGTGCGCGCCGAAGCGGCCTGGAGCCATGCCCGCGCTCTCTGGCACGATCTGCGCGACGCGCCGCGCCCCTGGGACATGGGTTGAAGACCGGGCTGAGGACTGGTCAGGCGGGCCAAAAGGCTCCATAACCTCCCCAAGACCGAGGCGTTGCCGCCCGCGCGCCCCCGTTATCGTCACGAAGAGGCCCCATGGCAAAGCCGGACAACCCGTCGGAACCGTTCAAGAAGGCGTTGGCAGAAGCGACCCGCGTGCTCGCCAACGACCCGGAACTGGGCGTCAGCTATTCCGTGGACCCGCCGGGCATGACCGGCGACCAGATGCGCCTGCCCCAGATCAGCCGCCGCATGACCGCCGCGGAGGTGCTGCTGGCCCGGGGCACCGCCGATGCCTATGCGCTGCGGCGGCGGTTTCACAACGAAGGCACCCATGCGCGCTATGTCCCGCAGGGGCAGATGGCGCGCGACATCTACGACGCGCTGGAAACCGCCCGGTGCGAAGCCGTGGGCGCCCGCGCCATGCCGGGCACGGCAGGAAATATCGACGCCAAGATCGGCGTCGAGGCCAACCGGCGCGGCTATGCCGAGATTGAGGAGGCGTCGGGCGCCCCGCTGGCCATCGCCGCAGGCTATCTCATTCGCCATCTCGCCACCGGCCGCACGCTTCCCGAAGGGGCCGACAACGTCATGCGGTTGTGGCGCGAGCATATCGAGCGCGAGGCGGGCGGCACGCTGTCGGGCCTGAACGACGCGCTCGGCGACCAGACGGCCTTTGCCAAGCTCGCCCGCCGCGTGATCGAGGATCTCGGGTATGGCGACCAGTTGGGCGACGACCCGGATGCCGAGGACGAGGACCCGGACGACGAGGCATCCTCGGCCGAGGATGACGAGACCGCCGACACCTCGCCGCCCGAGGACAGCGACCAGAACGACGAGGCCGCCCCCGAACGCTCGCAGGAGGACACGCAGGAGGCCGCCGACGCGCAGGTCAGCATGGACGAGATGGCCGAGGACGCCGACGGCGACGAGCAGGACATGCCCGACGGGGATGCGCCGCTCGACCCGCCGCCGCCCCCGCCAGTGTCCGAGGCCGATGTCAACTACACCGTCTACGACAACACCCATGACGAGGAGATCGGGGCGGAGGATCTGGCCGAGCCGATCGAACTGGAACGCCTGCGCGCCTATCTCGACCAGCAACTCGAACCGCTGAAGGGCGCGGTGTCCCGGCTGGCGAACAAGTTGCAGCGGCGGTTGCAGGCCAAGCAGAACCGCAGCTGGGAATTCGACCGGGAGGAAGGCATCCTCGATGCCGGGCGGCTGGCGCGCGTGGTGGCCAACCCCACCACGCCGCTGAGCTTCAAGGTCGAGAAGGACATGGAATTCCGCGACACGGTGGTCACGCTGCTACTGGACAATTCGGGCTCCATGCGCGGGCGGCCCATCTCCATCGCGGCGATCTGCGCCGATGTGCTGGCCCGCACGCTGGAACGCTGCGACGTGAAGGTCGAAATCCTCGGCTTCACCACCCGCGCGTGGAAGGGCGGGCAAGCGCGCGAGGCATGGCTGAACGCGGGCCGCCCGCAACAACCGGGGCGGCTGAACGACCTGCGCCACATCGTCTACAAGTCCGCCGATGCGCCGTGGCGGCGGACCCGGCCCAACCTTGGCCTGATGATGAAGGAAGGGCTTCTGAAGGAAAACATCGACGGGGAGGCGCTGGAATGGGCGCATCGGCGGATGCTGGGCCGCCCCGAGGCGCGCAAGATCCTGATGGTGATTTCCGACGGTGCCCCGGTGGATGACAGCACCCTGTCGGTGAACCCGGCAAACTATCTGGAAAAGCACCTGCGCGACGTGATCGCCATGGTCCAGCGGCGGCGGCAGGTGGAACTGATCGCCATCGGCATCGGCCATGACGTGACGCGCTATTACGAACGGGCCGTCACGATCACAGATGTCGAGCAGCTTGCGGGGGCCATGACAGAACAACTGGCCGGGCTGTTCGACAGCGATCCGCGCAAACGCGCGCGGGTGCTTGGGATGCGAAAGGCCGGGTGATGTTCCAGGATTTCGACGCCACGACCCGGCCCGAAGCCGGGCCGCCCCGGCTTGCCGCCCTGCGCGCCGCCATGGCTGATGCCGGGCTGCACGGGTTCCTTGTGCCCCGCGCCGACGCCCATCAGGGCGAATACGTGGCCGATTGCGATGCGCGGCTGGTCTGGCTGACGGGTTTCACCGGCTCGGCCGGGTTCTGCGCCGTGCTGCCCGACCGCGCGGGCCTGTTCGTCGATGGCCGCTACCGGGTGCAGGCACGCGCGCAGACCGATGGCGCGGCCTTCACGGTCGTGCCATGGCCCGACACGAAGCTGGCAGCATGGCTGCGGGACAGCGCACCCGAAGGGGCCCGGATCGGGTTCGATCCGTGGCTGCACACTGTGCGGGACATCGAAGCCTTGCGGCGGGGTCTCGACGGCAGCGGGATCGAACTGTTCGAACACGACAACCTCGTGGATGCGGTCTGGCTTGACCGCCCCGCGCCGCCTGCGGCACCGACGCGCGCGCATCCCGACGAACTGGCCGGGCGCAGCGCTGCCGACAAGCGTGCGGCCCTCGCCGCCGACCTCACCGCGGCAGGCCATGACTGTGCCGTGCTCACCCAGCCCGACAGCATCTGCTGGCTGCTGAACATCCGCGGCAGCGACATCCCGCGCATCCCGATCATGCAGGGCTTCGCGATCCTCCATGCCGATGGCCGCGTCGATCTGTTCACCGATGCGGCAAAGCTCTCAGGGCTGGACGAGCACCTTGGGCCAGCCGTCGCCGTCCACCCCGCTGGAGATTTCGCCGCGTCCCTGCGGGATCTGTCCGGTCAGGTGCGCATCGACCGCGACAGTGCACCGCTGGCTGTGCAACTGGCACTCGACTCCGCACCGGGAACAGCCATTGCGGGCGCTGACCCGTGCCTGCTGCCCAAGGCGACAAAGACCGAAGCCGAACTGGCGGGGGCCGAGGCCGCGCATCTGCGCGACGGCGCGGCGATGGTCGAATTCCTGTGCTGGCTCGACGGGCGCAAGGCGGCGCTGTCCAGCGACCCGCTGACCGAGATCGACTGCGTGACGGAACTGGAACGCTGCCGTGCCGCCACCGGCGCGCTGCGCGACATCAGCTTCGACACGATCGCGGGCACCGGGCCGCACGGCGCCATCGTGCATTACCGCGTCACGCGCGCGACGAACCGAGCCGTCGTACCGGGCGACCTGCTCCTGATCGACAGCGGCGGGCAGTACGACGACGGCACGACCGACATCACCCGCACGATCGCCATGGGCGACGTGGCCTCGGACGCTCGGGCGGCCTTTACCCGCGTGGTGCAGGGCATGATCGCCATCAGCCGCGCGCGGTTTCCCCGTGGCGTGGCGGGCCGCGATATCGATGCGCTGGCGCGCTTTCCGCTGTGGCTGGCCGGGCAGGATTACGACCATGGCACCGGGCACGGCGTGGGCAGCTACCTGTCGGTTCACGAAGGGCCGCAGCGGCTGGCCCGGTCCGGGGCCGAACCGCTTTTACCCGGCATGATCCTGTCGAACGAACCCGGCTACTACCGCGAAGGCGCGTTCGGCATCCGGATCGAGAACTTGGTCGTCGTGGAACCTGCGCGCGCCCTGCCCGGCGGCGACGCGGACCGCGACTGGCTGGCCCTCCGCACGCTGACCCATGTCCCAATCGACCGCAGCGCGCTCGACCCTGCCATGCTGTCGCCCGAGGAGATTGCCTGGCTCGATGCCTATCACGCGGAAACGCGCCGCAGGCTTGCGCCGCTGGTCAGCACTGCCGCGCGCGACTGGCTGACGACCGCGACGCGGGCCCTTCAATCCTGACATGCGGGCCACCTCCGGACCGCGGCAACACGAGGACGTTCCCATGACCAACGACATCACCTTGCGCAAGCTGCCCGGCAAATGGGTGGTCTATGCCCGTGGGGCGGTCTACGGCGAAACCGAGAACGCGATGGAGATGACAGAAGGAAACCGCGCACCGGTAATCTACATCCCGCGCGCCGACGTGGCGATGGCCTTCTTCGACCGCACCGAAAAGACCGCAGACACGGCCTTGGGCACCGCGACCTTCTATTCCATCGACACGAAATCCACCGTGCTCGAAAACGTCGCGTGGTCTTACGAGACGCCGTATGACGGGCTGGAGAGCATCGCCGGGCACCTTGCCTTCGAAGGCGACGCGGTCACGGTCGAACAGATCTGATCCCTGCGCGGCACGGCGGTCAGGAGTGCTCCTCGGCCGCGGTCGCCGCCATGGCACGGGTATAGGCACGCAGAGCTTCCAGTTCGAAAAGCACGCCCACGACTACGGGCGGGCCGCTCTCTTCGGGCCAGTCCGTGATCACCAGGAAATGGTCCGCGGCGCGGTCGAACATCGGCATCGCCTCGGCCAGCGTGGCCTTGCGCCCCACTGCAAGCCCGTCCTCCAGCGCGTCGGCTATGGCGTCTTCGTCGGGATAGTCCGGGT
This sequence comes from Meridianimarinicoccus zhengii, assembly GCF_003254465.1. Lineage (GTDB taxonomy): Bacteria > Pseudomonadota > Alphaproteobacteria > Rhodobacterales > Rhodobacteraceae > Meridianimarinicoccus > Meridianimarinicoccus zhengii. The sequence goes on along the minus strand of NZ_QDFI01000031.1, from coordinate 7,537 downwards.
GGCCGGGCTGCGCCATCACGCTGCCGACCCGGTGCAGCGCAAGAAGGTATTGCTGCGGCCCCTTGGCCAGGTGCACGCCCCTCCGTTCCAGCTGCGTCAGGAAGAACGACCGGTCCACGAGCCGGCTGCCCAGGGCCGTGGACAGCGACACCGCGGTCATCACAGCGATCCCGGTCTGCCAGTCGCCGGTCAGCTCGAACACGATCATCGTGGTGGATATCGGTGCCCCGAGCACGGCCGCCGCGACCGCACCCATCCCTGCGAGCGCGTAAAGCGTCTCGGACCCCGACACGGTCGGGAAGATCGCCGTCGCAACCAAACCGAAGGCAAGCCCCGTCAGCGCCCCCATCATCAGCGCGGGCGAGAAGATGCCGCCCCCCATGCGCCCGGCAAAGGTGATGGCGACCGCCACGCATTTGACAACGGCGAACATGACGGCCGCCCCGAAGGCGAGCTGCCCGGTCAGCGCCGCGGCCGTCGTTTCGTAGCCGACGCCGATGATGTGCGGGAACCAGATGGCGATCACGCCCAGCATCGCGCCCGACACCGCCGGACGCAGCCATCGCGGCATCCGCGTGCGCGCCGCGACCAGCCCCGCCACGTCCTCGGACCAGAAGGTCAGGCGCATCAGCGCCGCCGCCACCAGCCCGCAGATCAGCCCCAGCAGCAGGAAGGCCGGCAGTTCCACGAAGAAGTCGAGCGATCCGGGTTCGGGCAGGATGAATTCGGTCACGCCGCCGTATTCGAGCCGGTTGATGACCGTGCCCGCCACGGCGGCGATGGCGATGGGCGCAAAGGCGTGCACCGCGAAATGCCGCAGCACGACCTCCAGCGCGAAAAGCGCCCCGGCGATGGGCGCGTTGAACGACGCCGACACCGCCCCCGCCACGGCACAGCCCAGAAGGTCCCGCCCAGTGATCCCGTCGGCATAGAGCCGCGCGCTGATCCATGTGGAAATCACGCCGGCAAGGTGCACCACCGGTCCCTCGCGCCCGCTCGATCCGCCGCTCGACAGCGTCACCAGCGATGCGAAGGCGGAGGCAAGACCGGCGCGCATTTCCACGCGCCCGTCATGCATTGCCGCTCCCTCGATCACGTCCGCCACCGCGCGCACGCGCCCGTCGGGCGTGAAATGGTGCAGGATCGCGCCGACCACGAGCCCGCCCGCGATGGGCAGGAGCAGGACCCACCACCAGGGAAGCTCGCCCGCCACCGTGGCCAGCGACACGTCCGACGTGCCGTAAAGCGCGGTTTGGAGCGCCTCGATCCCCTTGCGGAAGAACAATGCCGCTGCCCCCGCCCCGGTCCCGATCACGAGGGCGAGGAACCAGAACTGCACGTTGCCGGGACCGTTGCGGCGTACCGCCTGCAGCGCGCCGCGCAGGATCGCCTGCAGGTCGGCGATCTGTCCCCGAAGCCAGCCGGTGGATGCGTCGCTCATGCCCGGCGCCCTTGGCGGCACGACCGCGCTGCATCATCCGCACGTTCCGCCAGCGCCGGACGCCCCGCTGCGGCCGTCCTGCGACGCCATGCCCCGGCCTTGTGCCGGGGTCGCCCCCCGCCCCGCGCCAACACGGCAGGTGGCACGAGGCGGCACCGGGACGGCATGACCGCCTCATCCGCTGTCTTGCCGCACCATGGCGGGCAGGACGGCGGACGGATCATCGGGAAAGACAATTGAACCTCGCAAGGGCATGGACTAGCACCGGCGCACGAACGATAGGACGAAGCCGTGCCAAGCTCCACACCCGATTTCCCCACCACGGCCACGCCGCGCCGCGCCTTCCTGCGCGGGGTCCGGGCGGGGGCGCCCTTCATCCTCGTGATCGCGCCCTTCGGGCTTCTCTTCGGTGTCGTGGGGACCGAGGCGGGGCTGAACCTGGCGGAGGTGATGGGATTCACCGTTCTGGTGATCGCCGGGGCGGCGCAATTCACCGCCGTGCAGCTGATGGCCGATAACGCCCCCACGGTCATCGTTCTCGCCACGGCGCTTGCGGTCAACCTGCGCATGGCGATGTATTCCGCGTCACTCGTGCCGCATCTCGGGGCGGCACCGCTGTGGCAGCGGGCCTTTGCGGCCTACGGGCTGGTGGACCAGACCTATGCCGCCAGCATCCTCGAATACGACCGCGACCCAAGCCTGTCCGTGCCTGCGCGCATGGCCTATTTCGCGGGCTGCTTCCTGATCGTGTCGCCCTTCTGGTACGGCGCGACACTGGCGGGGGCACTTGTGGGCACAGCGATCCCGCCCGCCTTCGCACTGGATTTCGCCATCCCGATTACGTTCCTCGCCATGATTGCACCTGCGCTGCGCACACTGGCCCATGTCGCGGCAGCGGTGGTGTCTATCTCGGCGACGCTGCTGCTTGCGGGCATGCCTTATGGCACGGGGCTGCTGGTGGCTGCGGTGCTGGCCATGGCGACCGGTGCCGGGGTCGAAAGCATGATGGCGCGCCGCACATGATCCCCGAAACCGCACCTGTCTGGCCGATCATCGCGGCCCTCGGGATCGGGACTTTCCTGATCCGGTTCTCGTTCCTCGGGCTCGTGGGCGACCGTCCCTTGCCGGAATGGCTGCTGCGCTTCCTGCGCTACACGCCCGTGGCGGTGCTGCCGGGGCTGGTGGCGCCGCTCGTGCTGTGGCCCGCGGCGACCGGCGGCGACCCCGATCCGGCCCGGCTTGCCGCGGCCTTCGCGACGCTTGCGGCAGGGCTGGCAACACGCAACGTGCTGGCAGCCATCGGCGCCGGGCTGGTGACGCTCTACACGGTGCTCTGGTGGCTCGGCTAAGGCTTGCCGACGGTGCACGGCCCGAACCTGTTCGGCTCTCGCCGCGCCAGTTCAGTCGTTGAATTCGAGATCGAGATCCGACCAGTCGTCCGGACTGTCATCGGTGTAAAGCACCGTCGTCACCCCGGGCAGGTCCGCGAACCGCGCCGAGGCGCGCAGCGGCCACCACGTCACGCCGAACCCTTCGAAGCCCGGCAGATCGTCCAGGATTTCCGTGATCGCGCGGGTGCATTGCGCGGGCGGCACCGACCCGCTGTTGCGGGCCGCCTCCAGCGCTTGCGCGGCCACCGCCATCGGCACCTCTACCGTCTGCGCGCGGATACGATAGGTCGAGCGCGCGTGATAGTCGAAGAACCACTTTTCCATCGCGGGCGAGAAATTCCGGTGAAAATCGCCCTGCTCGGGCGCCAGCGGATGCCGCCATGACCCCGCGGGGTTGAACACCACGCGTTCCGGCCCGTTGATGATAAGCGCGGAATGCGCCCCGCTGTTGTCGCGGTTGGATATGCTGGTGACCAGCGTCAGCGATGGCGGATCGGTGCTGACAAAGGACAGCGCCGCCATGTCGGCGTCGGTTGCTTGTGGTGTCTTGTCCTCGAACAGGACCGCGCAGCCGGACAGGCCCGCGCAGACGAGAAGGGCGCACAGCCCACGCCGCGCGCCCTGCCGGATGGGACCGATCACGCCGTCAGCCGTTCACGAGACCGATGAAGACGATCAGCAGGATGGCCGCGCCCGCGACATAGGCGGATGCCCTGACGAAGCCCGCGAAGGTCTTTTCCTGTACTTCGATATCCATCTTGCCGTGTTCATGCTTGGCCATCGGGCGCTCCCTTGATGTGTCTGTTCCGGACCTAAGACAAATCGGCGGGCCTGTCACGACCCTCGCGCATCGTGGCGGGGCGTCAAATTGACTGCCACAGCCATGCCCCGTCGTCACGCCGCCAGCGCCGCACCTGCCCCCGCGCGTGCAGGTGGTTGAGATGGGCCATCGCCTCCACCAGTGCGTGACCATAGGCTCCACCGGTGATCTCGCGCCCGAAGATCGGCACGAAACAGGCGCAAGCGACATGCGGAACCGCCAGATGTGCGCGCAACCGGTCCAGCGCCGCGGCATGTTCGTCCGCCAGTTCCGACAGCCGCCGCGGCAGACCGGTAAACGGCCGCGTATGGCCCGGCAGCACAAGCAGGTCGTCATGGGCCAGCGGTGCGAAGCGCGCGATGCTGTCCAGCCAGTCGCTCAGCGGGTCGGCCTCGGGCTCCGTCGCATAGACCCCGATATTGGACGAGATCGTGGGCAGGAACTGGTCCCCGCCGATCACCAGCGCATCGTCGTCGGACCAGAGCGTGACATGGTCGGGCGCATGTCCTTGGCCCAGCCGCACGGTGAAAGGCCGGTGCCCCAGCGTGATCCCCTGCCCGTCCCTGATGCCCCGGAACCCGAGCGGCATGGCCGCCACACAATCGGCGTAGTTGAACGGGCGGCTGTCCATGCGGTCGGCCAGGACATCGGGGTCCATCCCCGCCGCGCGCCAGAACGCGACCGTCTCGGGTGTCGGGCGGTCCTGTTCGTCCAGCCGCAGCATCCGGGCGAACAGCCACGCAGTGCGCGTGGCGATCAGTTGGGCGCCGTGGTCGGCCTGGAACCAGCCCGCCAGCCCCACGTGGTCCGGGTGGTGATGGGTCACCAGCACCCGCGCCACGGGCTTGCCCGCCAGCGGCCCGTCGAGCAGCCTTTGCATCTCTGCCTGCCCGCGCCGCGTGCCGAGTCCCGTATCGATCAGCGTCCAGCCGTCCGCCCCGTCGATAGCGTAAATGTTCACATGATCGAGCACCATGGGCAGCGGCACGCGCATCCACAGGATACCCTCCGCCACCTCGGTCGCGGTTCCGGCGGCTGGGGCCGAGTCGAACGGGTAGCGGATCGGCGCTGTCATGGCGGGGTGACAGCAGCCGGGCCGGGCAGTGTCAAGGCACGCATGCCGCCCCGCGCCGCTCAGGCCGCGTCATCCCCCAGATCGACGGCATAGAGATCCGCCGCACCCGCGCGCGCCTCGGCCAGAAGGGCGGCGACCTGCGGCAATTGCCGCGCCGCGAAGACCCGCATCATGGCCGCGCGGTCCGCGTCACCCGCCAGTGCGGCGCGCAGGTGATACATGCCGCCCAGCACCAGCGCGAAGGCCCGCAGATAGGCCGCGGCCCCGGCCCCGCGTTCGGACATGTCCGGCTCCGCGAGCATCCATTCGGTCGCATCGCGCAGGGCCTGCGCGGCGTCCCACACGGCCTCTGCCTGCGGGGCGAAGCGGTCGCGCGCGGCGGCCGCGCTGTCTTCCACCTCCTTCAGCAGGCGGAACGCGGCGTCCCCGCCATCGGCCAGCTTGCGCCCGACAAGATCGAGCGCCTGGATCCCGTTGGTCCCTTCGTAGATCGCGGTCACGCGCACGTCGCGCCAGAACTGCGCCGCCCCGGTTTCCTCGATCACGCCCATGCCGCCATGGACCTGGATGCCGAGATCGGCCACCGCGATGCCCGTGTCGGTCCCGAAAGCCTTGGCAATGGGCGTCAGGAACGCGGCGCGCGCCGTCCAGTCGGCACCGCCCGTGGCGCGGGCCATGTCGATCGATACGCCGCAATCCAGAGCGATGGACCGCGCGGCCATGATGTCGGCCCGCATCGCGGCCAGCATCCGGCGCACATCGGCATGCCCGAGGATCGAACCCTGCCCGCGGGCCGTGCGGCCCTGCACCCGGTCATGGGCGAAGGCGCTTGCGTGCTGATACGCCGCCTCGGCCACGCCGATACCCTGCGTGCCCACACCGAGGCGCGCGTTGTTCATCATGGTGAACATCGCCGCCATGCCGCCGCCGGGCGCACCCACGATCCAGCCCGTCGCGCCGTCATACTGCATGACACAGGTCGGGCTTCCATGCAGGCCGACCTTGTGTTCCAGCGAAACCACGCTCACCGCGTTGCGCTGGCCTGGGGTCCCATCCGCGTCGGGCAGGAACTTGGGCACCAGAAACAGGCTCAGCCCCCTGGTGCCCGCCGGTGCATCGGGAAGCCGCGCCAGCACGAGATGGCAGACATTCGCGGCCATGTCGTGGTCGCCATAAGTGATGTAGATCTTCTGCCCGGTGACCGCGTAACGCCCGTCGCCCTGCGGCACGGCGCGCGTCTGCACGGCGCCCACGTCGGACCCGGCCTGCGGTTCGGTCAGGTTCATGGTGCCGGACCAGTCGCCCGACACGAGCCGCGGCAGATACAGGTCGGCAAGCGCGGGATCGGCATGAGCCTCCAGCGCGTCGATCTGGCCCTGGCTCAGAAGCGGACAAAGCTGCAGCGACAGGCAAGCCCCCGACATCATGTCGTTGATCGCCGTGTTCAGCGTGCCGGGAAGGCCCATCCCGCCGCGGGCCGGGTCGGCCGCAAGCCCGATCCAACCGCCTTCTGCAAGGGCGCGGTAGGCATCCGCGAAGCCGGGCGACGTGCGCACGACGCCGTTCTCCAGCGTGGCGGGGTGCAGGTCGCCCGCGCGTTGCAGCGGGGCGAGCACATCATCGCAGATCCGGCCCGTCTCGGTCAGGATCGCATCGACCGTATCGGGCGTCGCGTCCGCGAAGCGGTCGGTCGCGGCCACGCGTGCAAGCTCCACCACATGGGCGAGCAGGAACTTGAACTCCGAGACAGGGGCGGTGTAGGTCATGGCGACTCCTCCGGCAGGTGGCGGGACACTAGCCGAGGCACCGCGCCGGACAACCTGAACGCCGCGTCACGGATGTGCCCGATGGACATGAAGACGGAACGGCTGGCCCCGGACGATGCCGGGCTCGCGCGTGCGGCGGAGCTTCTTGGAAAGGGGACCTGCGTCGCCTTCCCGACCGAAACGGTGTATGGGCTGGGTGCCGACGCGCGGCACGACGACGCCGTGGCGGGGATCTATGCCGCCAAGGGGCGGCCGGCGCACAACCCGTTGATCGTCCATCTGCCCGATCTTGCCGCCGCGGCGGACCTTGCCGAGTTGCCCGACGCCGCGCGCGTTCTGGCGGCCGCGTTCTGGCCCGGGCCGCTGACGCTGGTGCTGCCGCTGAAACGCGGGGCGGGCCTGTCGCGCCTGGTCACGGCGGGGCTGGACAGCGTGGCGCTGCGGGTGCCCGCCGCACCCGTGGCGCGTCGGCTGCTGGCGCGATCCGGCCTTCCGCTGGCCGCACCTTCGGCCAACCCGTCGGGGCGGATCAGCCCGACCACGGCGGACCATGTCCTCGCCGGGTTGGCGGGGCGCATCGCGGCGGTGGTCGATGGCGGCCCCTGTGCGGTCGGGCTGGAATCGACGATCCTCGATCTGACCGGCAGTCCGCGCCTGCTGCGTCCCGGCGGCATCCCGGCCGAAGCGCTGGCCCGCGTGCTGGACATGCCGCTCGATCTGCGCAGGGTCACCGACGACACGGCCCCGGCGGCCCCGGGATTGATGGCCTCCCATTACGCGCCGCGCGCGCGGGTCCGGCTGAATGCGGAAACGCCCGGCACCGACGAGGTGCTTCTGGGCTTCGGCCCGGTGCAGGGGGCGGCGCTGAACCTGTCCGAGACGGGCGATCTGGCCGAGGCCGCGGCGGGGCTCTTTGCCGCGCTGCACCGGCTGGACACGGGCGGCGCCACGGCCATCGCGGTGTCGCCGATCCCGGATACGGGGCTGGGCCGCGCGATCAACGACCGGCTGCGCCGCGCCGCGGCCCCGCGCCCCGACGGGCCG
>NZ_QDFI01000030.1 GCF_003254465.1 Meridianimarinicoccus zhengii | reverse complement strand
GGGCGGCAGCGGCGGGCGCGCGGCGGCGGGCGCGGTCGCCGGGGCTGCCATCGGCGGGATCATCGGCCAGCGGCTCGACCGGCAGGCGCGCGAACTGGATGCGGAACTGGGCGACCAGATCACCGTCACGAACCAGGGCGACCAGCTTCTGGTGAATTTCCCACAGGATATCCTGTTCGCCGTGGACAGTGCCGCGGTCGATGCAGGCGCACGCACCGAATTGCGCAAGCTCGCCGCCAACCTGCAACGTTACCCCGACACCAACGTGACGGTGATCGGCCATACCGACAACACAGGCTCGGCCGGGCACAATTTCGAGCTGTCCAACCGCCGCGCGGGGACCGTAGCGGGCATTCTCGTCGATGGCGGGGTGTCCGGCACGCGGATCACCTCCATCGGGCGGGGCGAGGACGCGCCGGTCGCATCGAACCTGACACCCGAAGGCCGCGCCCAGAACCGCCGGGTCGAGGTCATCATCCGCCCCGCCACAACGGGCTGACGCAAGGTCAGCAGACGGCTGGACGGGCGCGGCATCCACGGCGTATGCTCGTCCGGCCCTTTCGGTGGACCGCAACATGACATTCAGACGTATCGAGCCCGAGAAATTGTCCCGCTCCGTCGTGCGCCAGATCGAGACACTGATCCTGCGGGGCGTGCTGCGGCCGGGCGAGCGGCTGCCATCCGAACGCGATCTCGCCGAACGGCTGGGCGTGTCGCGCCCGAGCCTGCGGGACGCCGTGGCCGACCTGTCCGCGCGCGGGCTTCTGGTCAGCCGGGCCAATTCGGGCATCTACGTGGCCGAAGTGCTGGGATCGGCGTTTTCCCCGGCACTGGTGGACCTGTTCGAACGCCATGACGAGGCGGTGTTCGACTACGTGTCCTTTCGCCGCGACATCGAGGCCCTGGCCGCCGACCGGGCGGCGCGCATGGCATCGGACACCGATCTTGCCGTGATCGACACGATCCATCTGCGCATGGTCGAGGCGCATGAGGGCCGCAGCGATCCCAAGCTGGAGGCACAGCTCGACGCGGAATTCCACCTGTCGATCATGGAAGCCAGCCACAATGTCATCATGCTGCACATGATGCGGTCGATGTTCGACCTGCTGCGGCAGGGCGTGTTCTACAACCGCCAGTCGATGTTCCTGCAACGCGCGAACCGCGAGGGCCTGCTGGCGCAGCACAGTGCGATCAACGCCGCCCTACAGGCGCGCGACCCGGACGCGGCGCGGGCTGCGGTGGTGGCGCATCTGGACTATGTCGAAGACATGTTGCGCGACCGCCAGCGTGCTGCCGCCAACGAAGCCGTGGCAGCCCAGCGGCTTGCCCATGAGCAGGAACGCGCGGCCCGGGCCCGGTAATCCGGCTCGCGTTCCCGCGGGGTCCGGAGAGCACGCACAGGTGCCGCCTCCCGCGCCGCGGAACGCACCTGCCCCGCCGTACAGGACCCGAAACCGGTGTGCCCCGTGCCCCAAACGGACAAGGACCCCGCACCCAAATGGGCCGGGGTCCTGTCGTTTCGCGTGGACGCACGCATCAGTGCAGACGCTGCCCCACCTCGTCGATGGAGGCATCGATCAGCGACGCGGCGGTATGGCCGCTCATGCCGCTGGCCATGATGTCCCGCGCAGCGGCGACGGACAGGGCAACGGCCTGGTCGCGAACATCGCGCACGGCGGACGCCTGCGCCTGGGCGATCTGTTCCTCGGCCGCCTGCATGCGGCGGGCGATGGACAGTTCCAGATCCTTCTTGGCCTGTTCCGACGCGGCCGCCGCGTCCTTCTTGGCCTGCTCCACGATGCGGTCGGCCTGCGCCTGAACATCGCGCTGCTTGCGCTCATAAGATGCCAGCAGCGACTGGGCGTCCTCGCGCAGGGTGCGTGCCTCGTCCAGCTCCGACTGGATGGTCTCGGCGCGCTTGTCCAGCATGCCGCCCAGAAGGCCCGGCACCTTGAAATAGACCAGCACGGCGATGAAACCGAGGAACGCGAGAAGCACCACGAAATCGGTGTTGCGCAGGGATACGAAGGGGCCCGTGGCGGCAAGGGCCGGGCCCGCCGCCATCATCAGGGCGCATGTCAGTCGGATCATCGCGGTCATCCTTTCAGCCGGGCATCGACCGCGGCGGCGACCGCGGCGTCGTCGGTCTGCCCTCCAAGGGCGGCTACGATGGCGCCGGTCGTGTCCTTGGCCACGGCTTCGACGCTTTCGAGCGCAGAGGCACGGATGGCCGCAATGGCCTTCTCCGACTCGGCGGCGCGTTCGGCAATCTCGGCATCGGCCTTGGCGATGGCGTCGTTCACGTCGGCCTGCATGGCGGCCTTGGTTTCGTTTGCGATGCGCTGCGCCTCGGCCCGTGCGTCGGCGAGCGCCTTTTCATAGGCGGCCTCGGCGGCCTGCGCCTTGAGCTTCAATTCCTCGGCGGCACCAAGATCGTTTCCGATCGTGTCCTGGCGGTCGGTGAGGATACCCGCGATGCGCGGCAGCGCGATCCGGGACAAAATGAAATAGATCGCGACCAGCGCCACCACCAGCCAGAAGATCTGGTTGGGAAAGGTCGCAAAATCAAGTTGCGGCATCCCTGCCGCTTCGGACCCGTTTGCCGCGGCCCCGTGCGCCGTGGTCGGTGTGTCGGCCATGTCGTCGTCCTCCAGGAACCGGTCTGCCCAAACGGGCCGGGCGCCGATCAGCGCCGCGGCCCGGTCGTCACAAGGGTCCGGATCAGACGGCGAACATCAGCAGAAGTGCAACGAGGAACGAGAAGATCCCCAGCGCTTCGGCGAAGGCGATGCCGATGAACAGCGTCGCGGTCTGGTCGGCAGCGGCCGAAGGGTTGCGCAGCGCGCCGGACAGGAAGTTGCCTGCCACGTTGCCGACCCCGAGGGCGGCAAGGCCCATGCCGATGGCCGACACGCCTGCGCCGAGGAATTTGCCGAGTTCTGCGATATCGCCTTCCATGGACTTCTCTCCTGTATGTTGGAATGGCTGGAGTTGGGGGCCCGACCTGACGGAAGTCCCGTCAGTGATGCGGATGCAACGCGTCCTTGAGATAGACGCAGGTCAGGATGGTGAACACGTAGGCTTGGATGAAGGACACGAGGATCTCGAGCCCGTACATGGCCATGACGCCGAGGATGGCGAGCGGCGACAGCGCGGCCAAGCCGGCGAAGGCGGCGAACACCTTGATGACGGCGTGGCCTGCGGTCATGTTGCCGGCAAGACGAATGGAATGGCTGACGGGGCGCACGAAGTAGGAAATCACCTCGATGATCGCCAGCACCGGGCGGATCGCCAGCGGGGCGGAGGTGACCCAGAACATGCCGAGGAACTTCGGCCCGTTGAGCACGAAGCCCAACACGGTGACCGCGAGGAACACCGCCACCGCGAGCACGGCAGTCACGGCGATATGGCTGGTGGTGGTGAAGGCCATCGGCACGAGCCCGAGGAAATTCGCCACGAGGATGAACATGAACAGCGTCATGATGTAGGGAAAGTACTTCACCCCGTCCTTGCCGGTCACGTCCACGACCATCTTGTAGACGAAGCCATAGGCCAGTTCGGCGATGGATTGCGCCTTGCCCGGCACGATGCGCGCGTCCCGGGTGGACCGCACGAGCAGCAGCGCGATGACCGCCACGGTCAGCGCAAGCCAGAGCGTCACGTTGGTGGGCGTGTACCACGCCACACCGCCATCGCCGAAAAGCGGCGACACGATGAACTGGTCCATCGGGTGAAACACAAGACCGCCGCCGTCCGTTTCCGTAGCCACCTGCCGTTCCCTTTCGCGTCATCCCCGTCGCCGGGGTCTGTTCATCTGTCCGCGTCGCTGCCGCGGTCGTCCCTGCCCGTCCCGTCGCCCGCCTGGGGGCGTGCCGTGAATTCCGCCGCGGTGCGCATCATGACGCGCACACCGGCCGCGAAACCCAGCAGCGTGAACAGCACCAGAAGGATCGGCGTCGTGCCAAGAAGCACATCCAACCCGTACCCGATGCCGAACCCGATCACGAGACCGGCCACAAGCTCGCTCACCATCCGCCAGCCCTGTTGGGCTTTCGAATAATGTTCCTCTTGGTGGGGGGTGTCCGGAGCCCGCGCCTTGCGAACCCTGGCGATACGGGCATCAAGCTCTTTCAGCCTGTCGCCGCCGTCGCCATCATCCGGCCCAGTCATTCCGACCCTCCTGAGGTTGCCGCGGACACTAGGCGCAGCAGCCGCCCGAGTCAACGCGCCGCAGCGCGGCGATCCGCCAGCGCAACCCTTTGAAAACATGAAAAGACCCGCGCCGGTGCACAGGTGTCGCACGCGGCCGCGGGCCTTGGTCATATTCAACTGAAGGGTTTATCTTTACGCTGGCATCAGGGCTTTTCGGTCTTGCGGCCCCGCGCCTCGGCCCGTGCAACCTGCACGGAAAACCAGACGTAAAAGCCGCCGGCGACCAGCAGACACGTCGCCACGCTGAATGTCGCCAGCAGCAGCAGGACACCCCATTGCGTGACCCCCCACAGCCAGATCGCCGCGAAGATCACGCCGGCCCAGACGATATTGTCCCGGTCGCCATAGACCACGTCGCGGGCCATCCAGCCCAGCACGGGGATGTTGAAGAACAACCGCTGGTACAGCGGCAATTTCGGCGGGATGGGTGTGATGATGCTCATGCCCTGTTTATGGCGTGCGCAGGCGCGGCGACAAGGGTTCGGCATGCAATCATATGCAAAGCGCCGCCCGCGCCGCTGTCCTTGACCGGAACGGGCGCGCGCCGTAACGCCACCGCATGACGCAGGCTGCACCGGACACCCCCGCCGACCCGCTCGATCGGGTCTTCGCCGCGCTGGCGGACCCGACGCGGCGGGCGATCCTGTCGATGCTGCTGGAAGACGACATGGCCGTGACGGATGTGGCGGCGCCCTTTTCCATGTCGCTCGCCGCGATATCCAAGCACCTCGTCATCCTGACGCGCGCGGGGCTGATCGCGCAGGAAAAGCGCGGGCGCGTGAAATGGTGCAAGCTGGAACCGGATGCGCTGCGGGCGGCCTCGGTCTGGATGCAGGGGTTCGGTCAGTTCGAACCTGTCAATCTCGACGCCTTCGAACGCTTCCTCGAAATGGAACTCGCGCGGGACATCACGACGGGTTAGCCGCACTCCAGCCCTGCGCCGACGACTTGAGATGCTTCAGCAGCGCCTGCACCTTCGCGGTGCGGTGCAGGTCCACATGGGTGACCAGCCACAACTGGCTGTCCCACTCGTCGCGCGGCGGCAAAACCTGCACAAGTTCTGGGTGCTGCGCGGCTTCCCATGTCGGCAAAAAGCCGATCCCGGCCCCTTCGAGAACGGCATACTTGCCGCTGCGTGCATCGCTTGCCCGAAAGACGACGCGGTCGCGCGGAACGCGCTCCGCCAGCCAGCGGTAGAACGGCGCGCGGCTGTCCTCGGCATCGGCACCGACGAAATCGTGCCCGTCGAGTTCCGCGTCGGTATCCGGCTGGCCGCGCCGGTCGAGATAGGATTGCGCGGCATACATGCCCGTCCGGCTGAGATACAGCTTCTGCACCACGTTGTCCGGCTGGTCCGGCGCGCGCCCTGCACGGATGGCCACATGCGCCTCGCCGTATTCCAGCCGGAACAGGCGCTCGCCGGTCAGGTAGCGGGTCAGCACGCCCGGATGATCGATCTGGAACCGCGCGATGGCGGGCAGCAGGAGCGGCGACAGGATGGACAGCGACGTGATGACCAGTTCGCCCGTCACGCTGTCGCCCCGTCCCTTCAGCCGCCCGACAAGCTGCGTGAACTGGTCGTCCGTGGCCTGCGCGACCTGCAACAGGTCCCGTCCGGCCTCGGTCGCGGTGTAGCCGCGCGGATGTCGCTGGAACAGCTTGGTGCCGAGCCGCGACTCGAGCGCGTCCACATGCCGGATCACCGTGGCATGATGCACGCCAAGTTCGCTTGCGGCGCCCGACACGGTGCCGAGACGGGCCACGTGATAGGCGGTTCGGATTTCATCCCAGGCTTCGATGGACATTTCATTTGTGCATTTTTGAACAACTAGCCTCGACAATGACCACAGCGCCGCGCGCCATGCAAGTCCGGTCGTGATCGGATGGCGCTGCAGTGCGGGGCGCCAAAAGCCCAGCCGCACAAGGCCCACACGCGTCACCGTCGGATGTGCGGCGATTTCAAGGGCTCACGGCGTTGCTCAAGCTGGCGTGACCGGTGACGCCGGGTTAGCGAGAAGCGGCTGATTTTGCAGGGCCTTTCAAGATCGAACCCGGTGCTTAGGTCTGCTTCAACGGCGCGGCCCGGTGACAACGCGAAGTTGCCGCCACCGCCCGGAAGAAGGAAAGGATGAATACATGACACGTACCCTGACAGTGACTGCAATCGCCCTCGCCGCCGTTCTGCCGGCGAACGCATTTGCCCAGTCCGCCGGGAATTCGCAGCTTGCCGCACAGATCGGCGTGAACGCGGACCGGTACAGCGCCGTGGAACTCGTGCAACTGCGCGCCGAACTTGAAGAGAACAACCGCGAAGGCGTGAACCGCATCCTGCGCAATGCCGGGTCGGAGCTGACGTATGACCAGTTGTCGGCGGGTTTCCGTGAAGGCGCCGTCGATCTGAGCACCCGTCTCGAGACATCGGGCCAGCTGAGCCCGGCGCAAGAGCGCAGCGAAGCCGTCGCCAAGGCGCAGCTCGCAGGGCCGCTTAATGTCGACCCGGCGGATTTCACCCTCAGCGAACTGGTGGAACTGCGCACCGCCCGGGATGAAGGTGATGAAAGCGTGATCCGCGCTATCCTCGCGAAGGCGGGCGTTGACCGGACAGCGCTGTCGGTGAATTGAGCCGATTGCAGAAATGACGCAAGAGGGGGTGCGCAAGCGCCCCCTTTTTTCGTGGTCTGGCTATGTGTTCCCCACCGCAACAGGTGGGGCGGCATTGCCCACGCTCCCACGCATTGCGACTCCGCCGTTCACGGCGGTCCGCGCTTGTGCAGCGTTTGAATGTGAAAGATGGGCGGCCTGAGCGCGATATGGTCCGTTCCGGCCGCAAACGCATCGGGCAGGCGGTCCGGTTCAAGCCCGCCCCCGCGCAAAGTTGGGAAGAGACTGACAAACTCCTGCTGGACGGCTTTCGCGGCTCAGCCGACGGCGCGTCGCGCGTCGCCGTCATCGACCTGACGTGCATCCGGATCGCGCAGCACATATCCGCGGCCCCAGACCGTATCGATCAGGCTGTCGCCACCGGTCAGCTTCTTGATCTTGCCGCGGATCTTGCAAACGAACACGTCGATGATCTTGACCTCCGGCTCATCCAGACCGCCGTAGAGCTTGTCGAGGAACATCTCCTTCGACAGGGTCACGCCGCGGCGCATCGCCAGAAGCTGGAGCACTTCGTACTCCTTGCGCGTCAGCGGCACCTGGCTGTCGTCCACGAACGCCTTGCCAAGCGCCATGTTCAGCGTCAGACGCCCCACGCGCAGCACCTGCGATCCGTTGCGGTTCGCCAGTGCCTCGGCCTGGATGCTGGTCAGAAGGTCCTTCTTGTGGAACGGCGTGACGAGATGGCGCGTCCCTTCAAACCCCGGCAGCGGACGGTCGGCGAGCCCTGGCCCGACGATCACGATCATCGCGTGCGAGGACAGGTCGCGGTCATGACGTTCCAGAAGCGCCATGCACTCGGTTGCAGGCAGTTCGGCGTCGATCAACACTACGCCCGCCCGGTCGCCCACGGGATGCACCGCTGCAACCGTGTCGTGAACGCCAAGCCGATACCCGAGATCCGGATCGGCCAGCATCAGTCCGACACTTTGGGCCAGTTCGGAATTCCGGGTCAGCAGAAAGATATCCATCTTGTCCTCCATGCGCAGTCCGTTTCCAAGTATGAACGGCACGGCGCTGTTTCATGGGTCCGACCCCCCTCCACCCTGTCACAATCGCGTAACCTCGTTAACCTTAAATTTACACAGGTGGAGACAGGAATACAACCTTGGGTTCTTGTTGGGGTGGGGCCTATTGTCTGCGCAACCTCGCGCTGTAGCGTTCAGCGTGCGCCGCGCAGGGTATCGATGCGGGTCACCTTCAGGCCGGACAGACCGTGTCGCTGCACGCCGCGGATCCAGTCGGTCAGTTCCTCGTCCGACAGGTTGTAGCGCGACAACGCATCGGACCGCTTGATCAGGCCATGCATCACGGCCTTTGCCACAATAGCCTTGCGGCTGGCCACCCAACGCCGCGTTTCGGGATCGGGCAGGTCATCGCGGCTAAGAATGGTTCCATCCGGCAGGGTGACAACCCGTGGGCCATCGGTCTTTCGCAGGTACATGTCCGTCTTCCTTTCGCGTGCGTGGCAGACACGCATCGACCGGACCGAAAGTTGTGCACTTTCGGGGCGCGGCGCGCGGGGCGTCGCGGGGGCCGGTTCGGGCGGTCATGCCGTCTCTGGGCGGAGGGTCCGGCGATGATCCGCCAGTGTCCTTCGATGATTTGAAGATACGGGCGGCGGCGTGGTTACGGCAGGTGTTCAGAGGGTTAAGCATGCCGTGAAAAGCACAGGCCCCCTCCCCCGAGGCACAGCATGGCTATCCGAAAGGTTAAGACGCCTGATCTTGCGTCGCGCCCCAGGGCCGTGCCGCATGTCGCCCGCGGGCCGCGGTGGCGGCCATCCGAACACCTGGCAGATCGCGTGCCGGACTTGACATCGCGGTGCCGTCGGCGCATGACGCGCGGCAAGTCCCGGAAGCGTCATGCCTCCGGTCCCTTGGCCTGTTCAGGGATCGCCGTCCGCCAGCGCGTTGCGCCCGCGGGCGTGCGTCCGCATTGAACCGGGGATCGGCGGCGGCAACCGGCACGCAAGCAAGGGGGCCGCGCCCATGTTCGAAAGCCTGTCAGAACGCCTTGGCGGCGTGTTCGACCGTCTCACCCGGCAGGGTGCGCTGAGCGAAGACGACGTCAAGACCGCCCTGCGCGAAGTGCGCGTGGCGCTGCTGGAGGCGGACGTGTCCCTGCCGGTGGCCCGCGATTTCGTGAAGGCGGTGCAGGACAAGGCGACCGGTCAAGCGGTCACGCGGTCGGTCACGCCCGGCCAGCAGGTCGTCAAGATCGTCCATGACGAGTTGGTGCATGTTCTGGCGGGCGACGACGACGATCCCGGCGCGCTGAAGATAGACAGCGCCCCGGCGCCGATCCTGATGGTGGGGCTGCAGGGGTCGGGCAAGACCACGACCACCGCGAAACTGGCCAAGCGGCTGACCGAGAAGGCGGGCAAAAGGGTGCTGATGGCCTCGCTCGACACCAATCGGCCGGCGGCGATGGAACAGCTTGCGATCCTCGGCACCCAGATCGGGGTGGACACGCTGCCCATCGTGACGGGCGAAAGCGCCGTGCAGATCGCCAAGCGCGCGAAACAGCAGGCGACCTTCGGCGGCTACGATGTCTACATGCTCGACACCGCGGGCCGGTTGTCCATCGACGACGAACTGATGACCCAGGTCGAACAGGTCCGCGACGTGGTCACCCCGCGCGAGACGCTGCTGGTGGTGGACGGGCTGACCGGTCAGGACGCCGTGACCACCGCGCAGAATTTCGACGACCGCATCGGGATTTCCGGCGTCGTGCTGACCCGGATGGATGGCGACGGGCGCGGCGGCGCGGCCCTGTCCATGCGCGCGGTGACCGGCAAGCCGATCAAGTTCGTGGGCCTTGGCGAGAAGGTCGACGCGCTGGAGACGTTCGAGCCGGGCCGCATCGCGGGCCGCATCCTCGGGATGGGCGACATCGTCGCGCTGGTGGAGAAAGCGCAGGAAACCTTCGAGGCCGAGCAGGCCGAGCGCATGATGAAGCGCTTCCAGAAGGGTCAGTTCAACATGAACGACCTGAAGGGGCAGCTTGACCAGATGCTCAAGATGGGCGGCATGGAAGGCATGATGGGCATGATGCCCGGCATGCAGAAGATGAAGAAGCAGGCCGATGCCGCCGGGCTCGACGACAAGGTGCTGCGCCGGCAGATCGCGCTCATCAATTCCATGACCAAGAAGGAACGCGCCAATCCGCAGATCCTGCAAGCATCCCGCAAGAAGCGCGTGGCGGCGGGTGCGGGGCTGGAGGTGCAGGAACTCAACCGGCTTCTCAAGCAGCACCGGCAGATGGCCGACATGATGAAGAAGATGGGCAAGATGGGCAAAAAGGGCATGATGCGGAACCTTGGCAGCCTGTTCGGCGGCGGCGGCGGGCCGTCCGAGGCTGAGATCAAGGCGGCGCAGGCACAGATGGGCAAGATGCCCGGCGGTCTTCCGGGCGGGCTTGGCGGCATGGGCGGTGGCGCGCTGCCGCCGGGCCTGTCCGGTTTCGGGAAAAAGAAATGATACCGGCGCTGGATCGCCTTGTGACGGCGCGGCTGGAACTGCGCCGACCGGTCATCGCGGATTTCCCCGCCTATGCCGCCTATTGCGCGTCGGACCGGGCGCGTTTCGTGGGCGGTCCGTTCGATGCCGCCCGCGCCTTCGAGAAATTCGCGGCCATGGCGGGGCATTGGGACCTGCGCGGCTTCGGGCGGTATGTCATGACGCGCGAGGGTCGCGCGATCGGCCATGTCGGACCGCTGCAGCTTCTGGACACCGAACCGCCGGAAATGACCTGGACCCTCTGGGATGGCGCGCTCGAAGGGCAAGGCTTTGCGCGTGAGGCGGCGCGCGCCGTGACCGCGCATCTGCTCGAAGGGTTGGGCTGGTCGGACCTGATCCTGCGGATCGCTGTGGACAACGCGCCGTCGCGCCAGTTGGCGGAACGGCTTGGGGCCATGCCGGTCGAAGCCCCTGCCCCGGCATGGATGCCGGACGCGGTGACATATAGGCTGGCGCAGGTGATGGCATGACCGACACGCGCCCCGATCCGACCGACGTTATCGCACGTGCCTCCGCGGTCCTGCGCGACCACCGCGACAGCATCGACCGGCTCGATGCGATCCTCGTCTACACGCTTGGCGAGCGGTTCAAGCACACGCAGGCGGTAGGGCGGCTGAAGGCGGCGCATGACCTGCCGCCGTCCGACCCGGCGCGGGAGGCGGCACAGATCGCGCGGCTCGAACGGCTCGCTCGCGAGGCCGACCTCGACCCCGAGTTCGCCAAGAAATTCCTGAATTTCATCATTCAGGAAGTCATCAAACACCACGAACGACAGCAATCCTGAGGGCTACGCGCCCCAACACAGCCATTCAAAGGAGAACAACAATGGCCATGAAACTTCGTCTCGCCCGCGGTGGGTCCAAGAAGCGTCCCTTCTACCGGGTCGTCGCCTCGGACAGCCGCATGCCCCGCGACGGGCGCTATATCGAGAAGATCGGGATCTACAACCCGCTCTTGCCCAAGGACAACGAGGACCGCGTGCGCATTGACGTAGAGCGCGCGCAATACTGGCTGGGCCAGGGCGCGATGCCCACGGACCGTGTGAGCCGCATGCTCGAAGCGGCGGGCGTGATCCCCAAGAAGGACCGTGCCAACCTCAAGAAGGGTGCGCCGGGCAAGAAGGCGCAGGAACGCGCCAAGGAAAAGGCCGCCAAGGCCGAAGCGGCTGCCGACGCCGCGGAGTGACGCATGCACTGCCGCGCGGGGTGTCCCGCGCGGCGACCGGGAGGCAGAGGGCTGAGGCATGATCCGTCTGGTGATCTATGCGGTGATCTTCGCCGCCGGCCTGTGGGCCGGCGCACGTTATGAACAGGTCACGGCGGTGGAACGTTGCCTGAACGCGGGCGGGTCAGCCGATCCGCGCGGGTTCTGCGTGGCACCGCAATGACCGCCCCCGGCGACATGGTCTGCGTGGGCGCCGTGGCGGGTGCCTACGGCGTGCGCGGGGAGGTGCGGCTGAAGAGCTTCTGCGCCGACCCCGAAGCCATCGCCGATTATGCGCCGCTCTGCACCGAGGACGGCGCGCAGAGTTTCACCGTGCGCCTGACCGGACAGACCAAGGGCGGCTTCACCGCCCGGCTGGGCGGCGTCACCAGCAAGGAGGCGGCGGACGCCCTGCGCGGCACGCGGCTGTTCGCACCGCGTGACAGGCTGCCGTCCCTGCCCGACGACGAATACTACCACGCCGACCTGATCGGTCTGGCCGTGGTGGATACCGGCGGTGCCGATCTTGGAACCGTCACAGCTGTGCACAATCACGGCGCGACCGATCTTCTAGAACTGCAGGTTCCGGGGATGTCAGATACGGTGTTGCTGCCCTTCACGCTGGCCGCGGTGCCGACCGTCGATCTTGCGGCGGGCCGGATCGTGGCGGACCCGCCCGCGGGGCTGCTGCCCGGCGACGACACGGGCGGGGACGACGCATGACCGCGCCCACCCGGTCCCATGGCCGCAAGTCCATCCGCCCCACCCTGCGGCCCAGCGACTTGATGGGGGAGCCCGCCGATCTGGTCGGCGCATGGAAGGCGCGGGTCATCACCCTGTTCCCCGAGGTTTTTCCCGGCATCCTTGGTGCGTCGCTGACCGGCAAGGCCCTGCACGAGGGCCTTTGGCAACTCGACTGCATCGACCTGCGCCAGTTCGGCATGGGGCGGCACCGCAACGTGGACGACACGCCGGTGGGCGGCGGTGCGGGGATGGTCCTGCGCCCGGACGTGCTGGCGGCCGCCCTTGCACAGGCAGCAAAGGGCACCTCGCCCGACCGCGCGCAATGGCCCGTGATCGCCCTGTCGCCGCGAGGCCGTCCGTTCCGGCAGGACATGGCGCAGGCCCTGTCGCAGGCCCGCGGCGTCACGCTGGTCTGCGGGCGCTTCGAAGGCATCGACGAGCGCGTGATCGATGCCTTCGGCATCGAGGAAGTGTCGATCGGGGACTTCGTGCTGACCGGCGGAGAGATCGCCGCGACAGCCTTGATTGACGCGACGGTCCGGCTTATACCCCGCGTGCTCGGGAATCACGCATCGGTGGAGGAGGAATCCTTTTCCTCCGGCCTGCTGGAGCACCCGCAGTACACGAAACCTGTCGATTGGGATGGCCGCACGGTCCCTGACATTCTCCTGTCCGGGCATCACGCGCATATCGCATCCTGGCGACAGGCACAGGCCGAACGGCTGACGAAGGAACGCCGCCCTGATCTCTGGCGGGCTTACTGTGCGCTGCATGGTAGGGACCCGGACGGGGACCAAGAGCTCTGAGGGCGCACACACGTCGCGGACAGAACCGCGCCACAAAAGGATGACCGCGATGAATCTGATCGCACAACTGGAAGCCGAGCAGGTTGCCGAGCTTGGCAAGGATATTCCGGACTTCAAGGCGGGTGACACCATCCGCGTCGGCTACAAGGTGACCGAAGGCACGCGCACCCGCGTGCAGAACTATGAAGGCGTCTGCATCAGCCGCAAGAACGGCAGCGGCATCGCCGGATCGTTCACGGTCCGCAAGATTTCCTTCGGCGAAGGCGTGGAGCGCGTGTTCCCGCTGCATTCGACCAACATCGAAAGCATCACCGTCGTGCGCCGCGGCCAGGTCCGCCGGGCGAAGCTGTATTACCTGCGTGATCGCCGCGGCAAGTCCGCCCGGATCGCCGAGAAGACCAACTACAAGCCGAAGGCCGATGCGGCCGACGCCAACGCGTAAGGACCGGCCCGATGAAAAAGAACCTGCATCCCGAATATCACGTCATCGACGTGAAGATGACCGACGGCACCGTGGTCCAGATGAAGTCGACATACGGCAAGGAAGGCGACAGCCTGTCGCTGGACATTGACCCGTTGTCGCACCCGGCCTGGACCGGCGGCTCGACCCGCCTGATGGACAGCGGCGGGCGCGTTTCGAAGTTCAAGAAGAAATACGAAGGGCTGGGTTTCTGAGGGAAGCGCCCTTCGAGACCGACCCAACCGGGCGCAGCGTGCAACACCGCTGCGCCCGTTTACGTTTCGTCCGATGATGCCCGATTTCGCTTTCGAGACAGCCGCGATGGCACGCGGACTGGCCCGCGTCGCGGGCGTGGACGAGGTCGGGCGCGGCCCGCTCGCCGGGCCGGTGACGGCAGCGGCGGTGGTGCTGAACCCGAACCGTATCCCGCCGGGGCTGAACGATTCCAAGAAACTGACGGCGGCACGGCGGGTGGCACTGGCGGCGATCCTGCGCGAGACCTGCGATCATTGCGTCGTGCATGTCAGCCCCGCCGAAATCGACCAGTTGAACATCCTGCACGCGAGCATGGCAGCCATGACCCGCGCCGTGGCGGGGCTGCACGCGCCCCCGGACCATGTGCTGGTCGATGGCAACCGGGTGCCGCCTGCGCTCGTGGGTCGGGCCGAGGCGGTGGTGAAGGGCGACGCACGAAGCCTCAGCATCTCGGCGGCGTCGATCCTCGCCAAGGTCGCACGCGATGCGGTGATGGCCGATCTGGCGCGCGCGTATCCGGGCTATGGCTGGGAGCGTAACGTAGGCTATCCCACGGCGGAACACCGCGCCGCGCTCAAGACCTATGGGGTGACCCCGCACCATAGACACAGCTTCGCCCCGGTCCACAACATCTTGTGCGGCGGCACAAGCTAACCCGCTGATTCCAAAAAAAAATTGACCGCGAATCGGTTTTGACTCATTTTGGCCGCAAAACAGCGCCCGTCCGGGCCACCAGAGGCAGTCACGATGAAACGCACCAAGAACCCGGCAGCACCCCTGCCCCGTAACGAGATCCTGCAGGGCGACTGCATTGACCGGATGAACGCGCTGCCCGAAGGGTCGGTCGATCTGGTCTTCGCGGATCCGCCCTACAACCTGCAATTGCGCGGCGACCTGCACCGGCCCGACAACAGCCGCGTGGACGCGGTAGACGATGCCTGGGACCGGTTCGACAGTTTCGCGGTCTATGACCGTTTCACCCGCGACTGGCTGGCCGCGGCGCGGCGCGTGCTGAAACCCGATGGGGCGATCTGGGTGATCGGCAGCTATCACAACATCTTTCGCGTGGGTGCTGCGTTGCAGGACGCGGGCTACTGGCTGCTGAACGACGTGATCTGGCGCAAGACCAACCCGATGCCGAATTTCCGCGGCAAGCGGCTGACCAACGCGCATGAAACCCTGATATGGGCGTCGCGGTCCGAAGGCGCGAAATACACCTTCAACTACGAGGCCCTGAAGGCGCTGAACGACGACGTGCAGATGCGGTCGGACTGGTCCATTCCGCTGTGCACCGGGCACGAACGGCTGAAGGACGCGACAGGCGCCAAGGCACACCCGACCCAGAAGCCCGAGGCGCTGCTGCACCGGGTGCTGGTGGGGACGACCAATCCGGGGGACGTGGTGCTCGACCCGTTCTTCGGCACCGGGACGACCGGGGCCGTTGCGCGGATGCTGGGGCGCGATTTCATCGGGATCGAACGGGACGAAGGCTACATTGAGGCGGCGCGCGCGCGGCTGGACAAGGTGCGCCCCTACACGCCCGAAGCGATCGCGGTCACGCGCGCAAAACGGGCCGAGCCGCGAGTGCCGTTCGGACAGTTGGTGGAACGCGGCCTCCTGCGTCCGGGCGAGGTGCTGGTTTCGCCGCGCGGACGCGCCGCGAAGGTGCGGGCCGATGGCACCCTGATCGCCGACAACGTGAAGGGGTCGATCCATCAGGTCGGTGCGGCGCTGGAGGGCGCACCAAGCTGCAACGGCTGGACCTACTGGTCCTTCAAACGCGACGGAAAGTCGGTGCCCATCGACATCCTGCGCCAGCAGTTGCGGGCGGAACTGTACTGACGGGTTATCGGATCGGATAGCCCCGCCACTGCTGTACGGGCCGAAGGGTGAATATCGTCTGCATACTGGCGACATGGGGCAGTCGCGCAAGGCAATCGCGGTGGATCGCGGCGTAATCCGCCATGTCGCGGGCCACCACGCGCAGGATGTAATCGGCATGCCCGCTTGTGAGGTGACATTCGAGGATGTCATCGAAGCGGGTGACTGCGGTCTCGAACGCTTCCAGCACCTCTCGCGCCTGGGATGACAGGCTGATTTCCACGAAGACCTGAAGGCTGAGGCCCAGTTTTGTCCGGTCGATCCGCGCGGCGTACCCTGCGATCACGCCGCTTTCTTCCAGTGCGCGCACCCGTCGGTGGCAGGCCGATGGCGACAGGCCGATTTCCTCGGCCAGAATGGCAATGGGGCGCGCACTGTTTCGCTGCAACGCGGCAATAATCCGGCGATCAAATCGATCCATCGAAGGATTTCCCGTCATACGCCCATCCTGTGCAAGTTTTTCCCGCCTGCATAGCGGCCATGCACAGGGTTTCGCAACAAATCCCGCCCGCGCCGGGTGACAAAGGGTCATCAACGACAGCGAGGGTCCCATGCGCATCGGCACACCGAAGGAAATCAAGAACCACGAATACCGGGTCGGACTGACCCCGGAGAGCGTCACCGAACTGGTGGCCCACGGCCACAGCGTGCTGGTGGAAACCGGCGCGGGTGCCGGGATCGGGGCGGAAGACGCGGAATACGTCGCCGCCGGGGCGGAGATCGTCGACACGGCCGCCGAGATCTTCGACCGCGCCGAGATGGTCGTGAAGGTCAAGGAACCGCTGGCCGAGGAACGCGCGATGCTGCGCGAGGACCAGATCCTCTATACCTATCTGCATCTCGCCCCCGACCCCGACCAGACCCGCGATCTGGTGCGGTCGGGCGCTATCTGCATCGCCTATGAAACCGTGACCGACGCGCAGGGCGGTCTGCCTCTGCTGAAACCCATGAGCCAGGTCGCGGGCCGCATGTCGGTGCAGGCGGGTGCCACGGCGCTGGAAAAGGCCCATGGCGGGCGCGGCGTCCTGTTGGGCGGCGTGCCCGGCGTCGCCCCCGCAAAGGTCGCGGTGATCGGCGGCGGTGTGGTCGGGTTCAACGCGGCGCAGATGGCCGTGGGCCTGGGCGCGGATGTGACGATCCTCGACCGCTCGCCCGCCGTTCTGGAACGGCTCGGCATCCATTTCGAAGCCCGCGCCAAGACCCGCTTTTCCAACCGCGCGAATCTTGCCGCCTGCGTGGCCGAGGCCGATCTCGTGATCGGGGCGGTTCTCGTGCCCGGCGCGGCAGCGCCCCGACTGGTGACGCGCGACATGCTGGGCACGATGAAACAGGGCGCCGTGATGGTGGATGTGGCGATCGACCAGGGTGGCTGTTTCGAGACGTCGCGCGCCACGACCCATGCCGATCCGACCTATCAGGTGGACGGCATCGTGCATTACTGCGTGGCGAACATGCCGGGGGCCGTGGCCCGGACATCAACCTACGCGCTCAACAACGTGACCCTCCCCCATGCCCTGCGTATCGCCGACCGGGGCTGGCAGGCGGCCCTGGCTGCCGATCCGCATCTTGCCGCCGGGTTGAACGTGGCCGCGGGCCGCGTGACCCATCCGGCGGTGGCGGCAGCGCTGGGATACGATCTCCTGCCTGTTGGGACGGCAATCGCCGCATAAGACGCCTTCCTTTTATTCCATGTCACGTTACTGTGACCGAACCGGCAGGAGAGGGGTGCCCCGGCCGGGGCCGTTGGCGCAGAGACAGGTATCGATAAGGGCCCCCGGGGAGATATTGCATGTCGGATGAACTTTATGTGGTCGGCTACGATGGCGAGCACAAACGCGCGATAGAACACGCCGCCGAACAGGCAGCCCGCGCGGGTGCCGCGCTGCACATCGTGCATGTGATCGAATGGTCGCCCTATCGCTTCCTGACGCCACAGGAACTGGAAGAGCGGCACAAGCGCAGGACCGAGGAAAGCACCCGGGCCGAGACCGAGGTCATCGCGCCGGTGCTGGAAGAGATGAAATCGCGCGGCATCACGGCCACGGGCGAGATCCGCTACGGCAACGTGGTCGAACTGCTGGCAGAGATCGCGCAGAAGCGCCGTGCCAGTGCCATCATCATGGGCCGCTCCGGCGGGTCGAGTTTCGGGGGGCGCATCTTCGGCAGCGCCGCCATGGGCCTGGCACAGGTATCGCCCGTGCCCGTGACCATCGTTCCATGACCGGCAAGAGGAATTTCCACATGAACCGCATGATTTTTGCCGCGATGGCCGCGATGGCCGCCCCCCTGCAAGCCGCGGCGCAGGGAATCGACGAGACCATCAACACGGTGATCGGCACGGCGACCGGGCCGTTCGTCAGCTTCATCTTCGCCCCGTTTCCCGGCACCACCTTTCCCTGGATCGTGGGCTGGCTGGTCGTCGGCGCCACCGTTTTCACTTTCTATTTCGGCTTCATCCAGCTCAAGGGCTTCGGCCACGCCATCGGACTGGTGAAAGGCGACTACTCCAACCCCGAGGACGAGGGCGAAGTCAGCCATTTCCAGGCGCTGGCGACAGCGCTGTCGGGGACCGTGGGGCTTGGCAACATCGCGGGCGTGGCGGTGGCCGTGTCCATCGGCGGGCCGGGGGCCACGTTCTGGATGATCCTCGCGGGTCTGCTGGGCATGGCATCCAAGTTCACCGAATGCACGCTGGGCGTGAAATACCGCAACGAATACCCCGACGGCACGGTGTCGGGCGGCCCGATGTATTATCTGGCCAAAGGCATGAAGGAACGCGGCTACGCCACGCTGGGACGGGTGCTCGCCGTGCTGTTCGCGATCTTCTGTATCCTCGGCGCGCTCGGGGGCGGGAACATGTTCCAGGCCAACCAGGCCCATGCGCAGCTTGTGAACATCACCGGCGGGACGAACAGCTTTCTTGACGGGAACGGCTGGATCACCGGCATCGTGATGGCGGGCATCGTGTTCATGGTGATCGTGGGCGGGATCAAGTCCATCGCGCAGGTGACCGAGCGGCTCGTACCGCTGATGGCGGTCATCTATGTCGGTGCAGGCCTTATCATCCTCGCCGCGAATTACGACATGATCGGCTGGGCCTTCGGGCAGATCTTCGCGGGCGCCTTCACCGGGCTTGGGGTCGCGGGCGGGCTTGTCGGCGCGCTGATCCAGGGGTTCCGCCGGGCCGCGTTCTCGAACGAGGCGGGCGTGGGTTCGGCAGCCATCGCCCACTCGGCCGTGCGCACCAAGGAGCCGGTCACCGAAGGCTACGTGTCGCTGCTGGAGCCGTTCATCGACACCGTCGTGATCTGCACCATGACCGCGCTCGTCATCATCATCACGGGCGTTCTGGGCAGCGATCCGGAGACTGGCCTTTACATCTGGGATGCCGAACTGGGCCGCATCGCCACCGAAGGCGGCATAACCGGGGTTGAACTGACCTCGGCGGCGTTCGGATCGTCGATTTCGTGGTTCCCTTATGTTCTGGCCATCGCAGTCGTGATGTTCGCCTTCTCGACCATGATTTCGTGGTCCTATTACGGGCTGAAGGCGTGGACCTTCCTCTTCGGGGAAGGCAGCGCAAGCGAGTTGACCTTCAAGGTGCTGTTCTGCGTCTTCGTGGTGATCGGCGCGGCAATGAGCCTCGGCCCGGTGATCGATTTCTCGGACGCCGCGATCTTCGCCATGGCGGTCGTGAACATCACGGGGCTCTATTTCCTGATGCCCATCGTCAAGCGGGAACTGGAAAAGTACAACGCCAAGCTCGCCAGCGGACAGATCGTCAAGGTGAAGTGATCTTCCCTTCGGGTCGGGACGGCTGCTGCGGCATCCGCCCTTTCCACGCTGCGTGGAACGCCGCCGGTGCAGACCGGCGGCGTTTTCCTTTCGGGGCACAGCCAGAGGGGCAATCGGCGCAGGTCCAGCCCCGGACACATACCGGGAGCGGCCAATACCATGGGAAACCCGTTCCTGCGTGTCCACCGCCACGCGTGCATGGCCTGCGCTGTCAGCGCGACATTGACCCCGGGCCGCTTCCATCGCCGAAAATCCGGGCCCATCCGACCTCGATGACGGCGACCATGGCGTCTCTCGCGGCTGCCGGATCGTGCGCGGCGATCGCATCCGCGATCCGCTGATGCCCATCGCAGATCGCACTTTGCTGTTCCGGATGCGGCTCGGGCGACGACCGCCGCAGCAACGACAGCAATGCCGCCCCGACAAGCGACACGACGGAGTGGAAGAACGCGTTGCCGGCCGCATCGAAGACGGCCCTGTGGAAGTCCATGTCGGCGACGGAGAACGCGGCGGGATCCTGTGCCGCACGCATCGCCTCGACGCAACGCGACAACCGGTCGATATCCTCGGCGCTCGCTTTTTCGGCGGCAAGCCCGGCGGCAAAGGGTTCGAACGCCAACCGCATCTCGAAAAGCTGCCGGAAGAAGCTGTCGCTCGGTTCGCCGTCCAGATGCCATTGCAGGACCTGCGCGTCGAACATGTTCCATTCGTTGCTTGGCCGCACCCGTGTTCCGACACGGGCCTTGGCAACCACCATGCCTTTCGCGGCCAGCGTTTTCATCGCCTCGCGCAGAACCGTGCGGGAAACCCCGAAGATCTCGACAAGTTCGTCGTCACGCGGCAGAAGTGCGCCGGGCGGCTGTTCGCCCGCCACGATGGCCCGACCCAGACCCTCGACCACACGCGCGTGGTTCCCGCCGCTCGGGCGGAGGCCGGGATCGATCTGGTCGAAAAGCTGTTTCATGTCAGGCCGTGCTTCTGCGTTGTCTCTGACCCAGGATCAAGAGCCCCTTTTGAAGCAAAATGAAGAGAAGCAAAAGCAATCCGATGACGATCTTGGTCCACCAGCTCGAAAGCGTACCGTCGAAGACGATGTAAGTCTGGATCAGGCCCATCGTGAGCACGCCGATCAGGGTGCCGAACACGTAGCCGGAACCTCCTGTCAGGATCGTCCCGCCGATGACCACGGTGGCGATCGCGATCAATTCGGTCCCCACGGTCGCAAGCGGATAACCCGACCCGGTGTAGATCGAGAAGACGATGCCCGACAGCCCGGCCATGAAGCCCGAAAAGGCGTAGATCAGCACGGTCGTCCGTCCCACGTCCGCTCCCATCAGCCGGGCGGTCTGCGAACCGCCGCCAAGCGCGAAGACGGCGGTGCCGAAACGGGTGCGATGGGCAAGGATCATGCCCGCACCGACCGTCAGCAGCATCAGCACCCCGATGAGTCTGAGCCGCCCCCCACCGGGCATCCGGTAATACGCGTCCTGAAGCATGTCGTAGAAAGGATGGGTAATCGGCACGCTGTCGATGGTCAGCATGTAGGCCGCCCCGCGCGCAAGGAACATGCCCGCCAGCGTGACGATGAACGGCGGCATCGCAAGCCCGTGGATCAGACCGCCCATGGCAGCCCCGAACGCCGTGGTCACCGACAGGAGCAGCGCAAAGACGATCAGCGGGTGCAGCCCGGTATCGCGCAGCAACACCGCGATGAAGACGCCAGAGAAGGCGATAACCGACCCCACGGACAGGTCGATCCCGCCCGATATGATCACGACGGTCATGCCGACCGCGACGATTCCGAGATAGGCGTTGTCGGTCAAAAGGTTGGCGATCACCCGCGTCGACAGCATCGCCGGAAACTGCAGGTAGCAGATCAGGTAGGCGACCAGGAAGATCGCGATGGTCGCATAGAGCGGCAGGACACGCGCGTTCATTCTGCGGCCTCTTCGGCTCGGGTGGCCGCATCCGCCCCGCGATCGCGCCGGAACAGGAACGACAGTTGCGGTTTCAGCCGCGGTGATTGCAGCACGAGAATAATGACGACCAGCCCGGCCTTGATCACGAGATTGAATTCGGACGGGAATCCGGCAAGCAGGATGCCGGTGTCGATGGTCTGGATGATGAAGGCGCCAAGCAGCGACGCGGCGATGGAAAACCGCCCGCCCAGCAGCGATGTGCCGCCGATCACGACCGCAAGGATCGCGTCAAGCTCGAGCCAGAGCCCGGCATTGTTCGCGTCCGCGCCGCGGATATCGGCAGCGACGATGATCCCCGCGATGGCCGCGCACAGTCCGGAGGCGACATAGACGGCGATCAGCAGGACATGCGCGTTCACGCCCGCCAGCGCGCTTGCGGGCCGGTTGATGCCGATCGCCTCGATCAGAAGCCCAAGCGCGGTGCGGCGTACCAGCAGCCCGAACGCGAGCCCGGTGCCGACCCAGATCAGGATCGGCGTCGGGATGCCCAGCACATCGCCCGTGCCGAAGAACGCAAGCCCGTCATGGCTGAAGGTCAGGATGCGCCCCTCGGTGATCATCTGCGCGATGCCCCGCCCCGCCACCATCAGGATCAGCGTGGCGACGATGGGTTGTATGCCGAAAAGCGCGACCAGTACGCCATTCCAAAGCCCGCACAGAAGCCCGGCGCCAAGCCCCACGGCCAGCGCCGCCGCAAGCCCGTAATCGTTGGAGATGGCCCAGGCTGAGGCTGCGCCGCAGATGGCCATCACCGCCCCGACGCTCAGGTCGATGCCGCGCGTGGCGATCACAAGCGTCATGCCGACGGCCAGCACCGCCACGGGGGCGCCGCGTTTCAGAACGTCCACGGCGCTGCCGACAAACCGGCCGTCCGACAGCTCCACGGCAAGAAAGCCGGGAAAGAACACCGAGACCAGAGCGATCACGGCGGCCAGCGTCAGCAGTTGCGGCGCAAGACGGCGCAGGCCCGGGCTCATGCCGTGGCTCCTTCAGCTTCGTGGGCGGCGATCGCGTTGATGATCGTTCCGGTTTCGATATCCGCGCCGACCAGTTCGGACACGTGGCGCCGGTCGCGCACCACGATGACCCGGTCGGACGCGGCGATGAGTTCGTCCAGTTCCGACGAGATCATCAGGATCGACATGCCCTGGTCGGTTAACTCGCCGATCAGTCGGAGTATCTCTGCATGGGCGCCGACATCGATGCCCCGCGTCGGCTCGTCCAGGATAAGGAACCGCGGGTTCATCGCCAGCCAGCGGGCCAGCACGACCTTCTGCTGATTGCCGCCGGACAAGTCGCCCACCGCCTTCTCGGCGTCCGATGTCCGGATGTCGAGACGCTTGATGTACATGTTCGCCAGCGCCTTCTGTTCGTGGCGCGGAATGGGCCTGGACCAGCCGCGCCGAGCCTGAAGCGCCAGTGCGATGTTCTCGCGGATCGAAAGTTCCGCGACGATCCCGTCCGTCTTGCGGTCTTCGGGCGCATAGCCAAAGCCCTGGGCGATGGCGGCGCGCGGCGATTTCAGATCGACCGGCCCGCTGGCGTCCCGCGCCGCGCCGCGATCGGCGGGCGTCCGCCCGAACAGCACGTCCGCCGTTTCCGTCCGCCCCGATCCGAGCAGCCCGGCAAGCCCGGTGACCTCGCCCTCGCGGATCGTCAGGTCGAAGGGTTCGACCTTGCCCCGCCGACCGAACCCGGAGAAGTGCAGCCGTTCTGCGCCCGGCTCTCTCGATTGTCGTCGTCCTTCAACCTCGGCCAGGTCGTGCCCCAGCATGTGATGGATCAGGTCGACCCGGTTCATCACCGCTGTCTCTGCCGTCACGATATGGCGCCCATTGCGCAGCACCGTCAGCCGGTCCGTCACATCGAACACCTGGTCGAGAAAATGGGAAATGAAAATGATGCCCAGCCCGCGCGCCCGCAGGTTGCGAACCACCTCGAACAGCGTTTCGGTCTCGCGCGCATCGAGACTCGCGGTCGGCTCGTCGAGGATCAGGACCTTGCCCGACAGTGCCACGGCCCGGGCTATGGCCACGATCTGCTGCACGGCCACCGGATAGCTGCCCAACTCGGCACCGACATTGACATGATCGAGCCCGTAGCCCGCCAGCATCTCCTGCGCCTCGGCACGCATCCGGCGGCCGGACACCATGCCCCAGCGCGTGGGCTGGCGTCCGAAGGTAAGGTTCTCGGCCACCGTGAGGTTCGGTAGCAGGTTCACTTCCTGGTAAACCGTGCCGATCCCCAGCGCCTGCGCCGCAAGCGTCGAATCCGGCGAGATGGGCGCGCCGTCCAGGCGGATTTCGCCCTTGTCGCGGGCATGCACGCCCGTCAGGCATTTGATGAGCGTGGATTTGCCAGCGCCGTTCTCACCCAGCAGCGCGTGAACCTCGCCGGCCTTCAGGTCGAACTGAACGTTTTCCAGCGCAACCGTGCCCGGAAAGGTCTTTGTCAGCTCGCGGATGGTCAGAAGCATCTTGCGCCCTCCCGCGCGGATCGGCGCGACGTGCCCGCAGGACCGCCGCGCCAGGGCCCCGCGAACGGGCCCCGACCGATCTTCAACCGCGTTTGCGTCAGTAGCCGAGGTCCTTGCGGTTCTCGTACTGCGCCATCGGATCGTCGTCCTGAGTATAGAGCGCCGATTCCGTCTGAATGAATTTCGGCGGAACGGTGCCGTCCTGCCAATAGGCGTCCAGAGCGTCGAAGGCCGGGCCGGCCATGTTCGGCGTCAGCTCAACGGTGGCATTGGCGTCGCCGTCGGCCATGGCGCGGAAGATGTCCGGCACCGCGTCGATGGACACGATCAGTATGTCGTCGCCCGGATCGATCCCGGCTTCCTTGATCGCCTGGATAGCGCCAAGCGCCATGTCGTCGTTATGGGCGTAGAGCGCGCAGATGTTCCCGCCGCCGCCTTCGGCCTGCAGGAAGCTTTCCATGACTTCCTTCCCGCCGGAGCGGGTGAAGTCGCCGGTCTGGCTGCGCACGATCTCGATCTCGTCATTGCCCTCGATCGCGTTGCGGAAGCCGGTCGCACGGTCGATGGCGGGCGACGATCCCGTGGTGCCCTGCAGTTCCACGACGCGGCATTCGCCCTCGGGCTTGTTGTCCACCAACCACTGACCAGCCACCGCGCCCTCGTGAACGAGGTCGGAACCGACAGCAGTCAGATAAAGATCGTCGGAACTGTCGACCCGGCGGTCGAGCAGGACAACCGGGATATCGGCCTCCTTGGCTTCTTCCAGAACACTGTCCCAGCCGGTCGCGACGACGGGCGCGAGCAGGATCGCATCGACGCCCTGGGCGACGAAGGACCGGATCGCGGCGATCTGGTTTTCCTGCCGTTGCTGCGCATCCGAGAATCGCAGGTCGATGCCCCGCGCCTCGGCTTCCTGGCGGGTCACGGTCGTTTCCGCCGCGCGCCAGCCGGACTCGGAGCCGATCTGCGAAAAGCCGATCGTCTGCGCGGTCGCACCCGTCGCAAGCGCAGCGAAAGCTGCGCCAAGCATGTATTTCTTCATGGTTTCCTCCCTGAATCGGCCTGAGCCTCGTCAATAAAGGCATATAATATTACTTTTTTCAACGTAGAAAGTGTGCTCGTTGTATACCGATCAAAAAGATCGGTGACCCGCGCTGGTAACGGGAATCCGATCCCGGCCAATCCGAGCACCAAGCCCCCACGCACGGGACGCCGAGGCACGATGGCGCAATGCGCGCGGCAATTTTCCGACGGCTGCCCCCCGCCTTGAATCCTGTTCAACGCGATGGGCAAGATTTCCGGCCAGGCCGCACATCAGACGCGTAACCGGTCCGACGTCCGGGCGAACCGGCTGCAACCCGGGCGCCTCGTATAATGCCAAGACACGGACACCGCGTTTTTTCGTCGACAGCGGTCTTGCCAGCACCCGTTCGGACGTCGGTTTGCGAAACGTGATTCAACCGGGACCATATTGTCAAAAGTTGTGCAAATCGCGGAGTGAAGGATTGACTACGTCGGCGATGGTCCGCACAGCAGAGTTGATGATACACGGTAAGCGGGTCTGTGGCCGTGCGTCCGAACGCGAAAACGGGAAAGGCCAACGACACGAACTGGCCGTCTCCCAACAAGGGGCAGGTCGTTCGGACCTGCATGGAACATGAACGCGGCTCTGCGCCGCACCGCTTACGAAACATGCGCGTCTATCTCATAGCTCCTGCCCCAGACTTTGGCCGAAATGTCCTGAACGACGATTGCGCCGTCGGATTTTCGCGTCCTTACGCCATGAATGCCGCGGCCGGTATCGCCACGGTCGCGGCTTTCTTTCCCGATGACTTCGAATTGCGCCTGTGCGACGAGATCGTCGAACCGGTCGACTACGACGACCCGGCCGAGGTCATCGCGATCAGCGTCAATATCGCGCAGGCAGCCGGGGCAGCCATCATCGCGCGCAGGTTTCGCGCGATGGGCCGCACCGTGATCCTTGGCGGCGCGCATGTGTCGCTCGCACCGGACATCTTCGAGGGAGTTGCGGACTGTCTGGTTCTCGGTGAATTCGAACAGATCGCCGACGATGTCGTGGCGGATATCGCAGACGGAACGTTGAAACGGCGCTATCAGGGCGGAAAGGCGGATCTGGGCAACGCGCGCATGCCGCGTTGGGATCTCTATCCGAACGAGCTGGCCCTTGCCGGTGTTGTCCAGACAAGCCGCGGTTGCCCGTTCGATTGCAATTTCTGCGACGTCATCCAGTATCTCGGCCGTGTGCAGCGCCACAAACCGCCGGAACTTGTCATCCACGAGGTTCAGGCGCTCTACGATCTCGGGTACCGCCAGATCAACCTGTCGGACGACAACTTCACCGTCTATCGCCAGCGGACACTCGTCCTGCTTGAGGCACTTGCAGCATGGAACGGGGCGGACGGCCGCGATCCGGTCAGCTTCATGACGCAGATGTCGATCGACGTCGCGCGGCACCCGGAACTGCTGGCTGCCTGCAATCGCGCCGGGCTGCGCTTCGGTTTCGTCGGGCTGGAAACGAGCAATATCGAGGCGCTGAAGGAGAGCCGCAAGCGGCAGAACATGCGCATCGACCTTGTGGAGCAATGCGAAAAGGTCGTTCGCGCGGGTGTCTCGTTGCAGGCGGGTCTCATGATCGGCTTCGACAGCGACGACCTGTCCTGTTTCGAGCGCCAGTTCGACTTTGCGATGGCCTTGCCGATCGTCGTCTATCGGCTTTCGGTTCTCGTCGCGCCGATCGCAACGCCGCTTTACGATCAGATGCGCGCTGCGGGGCGGATCGTCGAGGAACCCTCGCTGGTTCCGGTCACGAGCGGCAGTTCGCTGACGAACATCCAGCCGGCGCAGATGAGCCGCGAACAACTTGGCGAAGGCGCGGAATGGCTGCGGCATGCGCTTCTCGACCCCGGCAACGCAATCGGGCGGTTCGAACGCTATGCGCAGCTTCTGGGTGACATGCCAGAGCACCTGACACAGCCGGACCGGCGCGACCCCGCGGCACGGTCGCACCCGTTCATGGAACTGTTTTCCGTCATGGCACGCGACCCGGCCGCGAGGCGGGTGATCGACTGTGTCCGCGATCTTGCGGCGACGCGCCCGACCCTGCGCGGGGACCTGATGCAGGCGCTTGGTTTGTATCTCAACAGCTATGCCCGGCAGCCCCGAAAGGCGGACCTGCCCCGCATGAGCGCCGTGGCATCATGAGCGCGGATCCTCTTGCGCGCGCGATCGAGATGCGGCTCGCCGAACGCAGGGGCGTGCCGCAGATCACCGTGCTGCGCCGCGCGTCGCCGCCGCTGGTGCTGACCGGCCACGACCTGCAACAGCGCGCCGATGCGCTCCGGGTCCGTTGGGATAGCCAGTTCGGCGCCGGTCCGCTACGCCTCGTGCTGGCGCTGCCGCCGGGCGAGTGGTTCCTCGCGGCCCTGCTGGCGGGAATTCTCGGCGGGCACACGATGGTGCCGGCCGCGCTGCCGCGCCTTGGATCGGTTGCCAGCAGGCTTGCCCATATCGTCACCGATTGCGGCGCCGATGCGGTGCTGTGCACCGGGGCGCAGCTGCCGTCGATCCGCGAGGGCTTGAGGAACGCAACGCATGGCCCCTCCTGCCCGGTGGTGGCCATCGACGCCGCCGAGTATGGCACGCACATGCAGCAGCGTCCGCAACGGATCGGACCGTGCGCAGAGGGTCCGCACCCGGTCGTGGTCCAGTATACCTCCGGCTCCACGCGCCTGCCGAAAGGCGTGCGGATTTCCGGTGCCAGCATCCTTGCGAACTGCCGCATGGTGGAAGAAAGCTGGGGCATGGGGCCAGAAACGTGCATGGTGAACTGGCTGCCGCACTATCACGACATGGGGCTGATGGGCGGCATCCTGTACCCGCTGCTGGCAGGCGGCAGGTCGGTGCAGATGAACCCTCTCGACATGGTGCGCCGCCCGGTTGACTGGCTGCGCGCGATTTCCGATCACCGCGCCGATTTCAGCGGGGGACCCGCCTTCGCCTTTGCCGAGTGCCTGCGCCGGATCGCGCCCGGGGACTGCGCGGGGCTGGACCTTTCGTGCTGGACGCGCGCTTTCTGCGGTGCCGAACCCATACCAGCGGGATTGCTGCCGGCCTTCCGCGCGCGGTTCGCGGCCCATGGATTGCCGCCGGAGGGGGTATTCGGCTGCTATGGCATGGCGGAGATGACCTTGTTCGCCGCAGGTGCGCCCGGACCGGCTGCCTCGCTCGGCGGCACCCCGGTGGAACCCTGCCGGTTGAACACGCTTACGGCCCCACGCCTGCGCATCGTCGACCCGCAGTCCCGCATGCCATGCCCCGAAGGCCGGGAGGGCGAAATCTGGCTGCGCGGCCCTTCGAAGGGAGATGGCTACATGAACCTCCCCGAGGAGACTCGGCAGACTTTTCACGCGACACTGGAAACGCCGGACGCGGTTGCGGGAGAATGGCTGCGCACCGGCGATCTGGGTGTGATTACCGGCGAGCTTCTGCATGTGACGGGGCGGATCAAGGACACGCTGATCGCGAACGGGCGCAAGGTCGCGGCTGCGGAACTGGAATGGCTGGCCGCCAGCATGGATGACGCGCTCAATCCCCTGGCTGCGGCGGCCTTCATGCCCGATGCGACCGAAAGCGCACGCGCGGTTCTGCTGATCGAATTGAAGTCGGGGTACGCCACGACCGCGGGTCCGCTGGAAACGGTGCGCAGCAGCATCGCGAAGGTCATCGCGGGCGAATGGGGCATCCATCTGAAGGATCTTCGAATTCTGCCACGCGGACGGCTGCTCCGGACCAGCAGCGGCAAGGTCCGCCGCCAAGCCATGGCCGAAGCCTATCGTGCGGGACAGGTCGGCGTGGACGTTGCGGAACAGACGCGGACCAGGCAGCCCCATGAGGCATGACATCTGGGACGACCGGTCGCTCTTCGAAAGCGATCCCGCGCAGGTCGAAGCGCTTCTGCGTTGTCCGGCCATGGAGGTCGCGCCGCTTCAGGACTACGTGGCACGACTGGAAGCGGCAAGCGGCGAAGACTTCGGCGCACTTCGCCGTCTTGCGCGGAATGCCCTGATTTCGCAGCCCGCGCGCGAGCATCTGGAAACCCGCAGGCTCATCGCGCCGTTCTTCAGCGACCGCGCGATGGCGCGCTGGGAACCGCGGTTCGAGACGGCTATCGACGCCGCGCTCGACCGGCTGGCAACCGCGCCCCGGCCCGACCTGATCGATGATTTCGTGACACCGCTTTTCCTGTCGGTGATCTGCCCCATGGTGGGGCTGCGCGACGACGGATCGGGACAGATGCATCGCATGATCGCGACCGTGCAGCGCATCACCGAACCGATGCTGTCGCTGCGCGACCTGCGGGACCTGAACAGCGCCGTGCAGTATCTCGACGCCCGGTTGCCCCCGGAAGACGGCATCCCGCCCGCAACACCCGAGAGCTTGTCGAGCTATCTCCACCGCAATCGGGACAGGGCGCCCGCGAGCGTGGAGTTGCGCTATACGGCCATGGCGCTGACCGTCGCCGCATCGACCGCCGCGCAGACCCTTGGCTTCGTGCTCCACGGCCTGCTGATGGAGGATGCACGGCACTGGCACGACGCGGCGACACCGGGTTGGGCGGCACGGCACCTCGAACGATTCCTGAGCCTTTATCCGTCGACCCTGACGCTGGTGCGCATGGCTTCGCGGGATGTGGTCATCGGCGGCTGTCCCTTCGCACGGGGGCAAGCGACGGTGATCGACGTTCCCGCCACCAACTCGCGGTTGCGCGACCGGACCGACGCGGCGGGCAAGGCGCGCAGCCTGTCCTTCGGCGCGGGCGCGCATAAATGCCCCGGCGAAGCGGTGTCGCGGCGGCTGCTGGCCCTTGCCGTGCCCGCGCTTGCGCGGCGCTTTCCGAACATGGCGCTGCACAAGGACAAGGTGCGGTTCCGGACGACCGCCATGGTGCAGTTTCCCGTCACGATGCCATGCGACACCACCGGCCAGTCCCGGAGACTGAGCGCCCGGCTGGCGGAGGTGAAGGATCTTCCATCCGCGCGCGCCATCGTATCCGACAACGACAGGTTCATGCCCCCCGCCATGGAGCCGCATCTGCGCGCGCTCGCGGCGCGAAGCGGCACGGACCTGTCGCCGGCCATCCTGATCGCCCGCAACGCGATGTTTTTCATGAGCGGCAAGCGCCATGCCGATGTCCGCAAGGTCGTGGCCGGCTGCCTCGGCGGGAACAGGCTGCCGGTTTGGCAGGGCCTGGTCGATACGCAGGTGCAGCGGGCGCTTGACGGCCTTGCCGCCGCGGCGCGGCCCGACCTGATCCATGATTTCGCCGATCCGCTGTTTCGTGGCATCACCGGGCCCATACTGGGCGTGAACACCGACGCGCCCGACCGCTTCGACCAGTTGGCGCCGATCCTTCAGGACGTGCTGGAACCCTGGCTGCCGATGCGCGAGCTTCTTCGCCTGCAAGAGGTGTTCGCCGAGCTTCTGGCGCTGATGCGGATACCGCCGGCCCCGCAGGACGGCGCGCCGGTATCCGTTCTCGGGGCGCTCATGGCCACAAGGCTGGAGGATTTCACGCGCGACGACATGAAGGCCCTGGTGCTTGTCCTCTACGGGGCGAGCTTCAATCTTTCGCATACGCTCGGCAATGTCCTGCACTGGATTCTGACCCGGCCGCCCGAGGATCGCATCGGAGCCGCCGATCCGGACTGGATCGCGCAGCACATGGAGCGGCTCATATCGCTGTGCGGGTCGCCCAAGTACATCTACCGGATGGTGCGACAACCGGTTCGCTTGGGTGGGCTCGACCTGCGTGTGGGCGATACCGCGCGCCTTCAGCTCTTGTCGATCAACCGGGGCATTGGCGCCGGGCATCTGGCTTTCGGTCACGGCCTGCATCATTGCGTCGGCTCCGGGCTGTCGCGCATGATGCTCCGCACCGCGGTACCGGCACTGTTTGCGCGCTTTCCGGATCTGCACCTGAAACCGCAGGCCCACGAATACCAGGACATGACGCAGACTGTTGCCCTGTCGAAGCTGCCCTGCGTCCGGCCCCCACAAGAACAAGACAAGGAAAAGGCATGACCGACACCGACCTTCGCGCATCCGTGATGGAGTTCGTCCGCACCCAGATTTCGCGCCATGTGAAGCTGCCAGCGGAACGGATCGAACCGGGATCGGACCTGATCGGGCTTGGCCTGCAGTCCATCGATGCTGTCATCATGTGCGGAGAGGTCGAGGATCGCTTCCGGGTCGAGCTCGATCCCAGCACCATCTTCGAACACGACACCGTCGGGAGTTTCGTGGACGATGTCGTGCTGCGGCTGGCCGACGGATGACAGCTTTCCATCTCGGCGTTTCGACCTCGGGCCACGATCCGGCGCTGGCAATCGTCGACGACAACGGTGCCGTGCGCTTCGCAGAGGCGACCGAGCGGTTCGTGCAGGACAAGCGTGCCTGGGGTATCGCACCCGACCACGTGCCGCATCTCGAGTCCGCGCTGGCGCAGGTGGGGTTCGATGCGGCCCGCGATACGCTTGCAGTCGGGACAAGCTGGGCGGGCGTGAAGGCCGAACTGGGCAAGGCGCCGCAGGATGCATTACTCCCGGCGCGCGACACGCTCTGGATGCAGGGACTGCAGGGACAGCTCCATGCGACCGCGGGGCGCTCCCTGCTCCGGCTGGGCCTTGCCGACGCGCCGCCGGACCCGATGCGCTTCGACCATCACCTGTGCCACGCGGTCGCCGCCGCATGGTTCGCCCCCGTGGATGATGCCGTGTGCATTGTGCTCGACGGCGAGGGAGAGGTCGGCGCGCTGAGCGTCTTCGACATGCGCGCGCGGCGCCTGACGCGCCGCTTCCGGTCCTGGGGCCCGGGCAGTCTCGGGACCTTCTATGGCTGGCTGACGGGGTTGTGCGGCTTCGATTGGCGCAAGGGCGAGGAATGGAAAGTCATGGGGCTTGCCGCCTTCGGACAAGTCATTCCGGAGCTTGCGGAGGTCATGCGCGGCATGGTCGCCGTGGATCGCGGACGGTTGCGGTTTGCCGACCCGGAGACCTTGCGCAGGGCGACGGACAGGTGCCAGCCCCATGTCCGCAGACCCGCCGACCCGGTCGAGGCCGCGGCCGATCTCGCTGCAACCGGACAGGCCGTGTATGCAGCACTTGCGGATCAGGTCATCGCCGATTGTCTTGACGGGGACGAGCGGCTTCCACTGATCCTGTCGGGGGGATGTGCGCTGAATTCGTCCCATAACGGAACGATACGCGACCGTTTCGCCCTGCCCGCCCTGCATGTTCCGCCATGCCCGGCCGATGACGGGAACGCCATCGGCGCCGCGCTGCTGGCCTATATGCGAACGAAGGGTTGCGATGCCGTCCCGCGCGGGGACGGCTCACCTTATCTGGGTAGTACGGTGGCCATCCGAATGCTCGACAAGCTTCGCGTTTCGGCCCGCGGGCTTGCGGTCCGTGACATGGGCGATGGATCCGCGCGCGCCGTGGCGGACTGCCTCGTGCAGGGCCGGATCGTCGGCGTCATGCGCGGGCGGGCCGAATTCGGGCCCCGCGCGCTCGGCAACCGGTCCATCCTTGCGGCGCCGCAGGTAAGCGGCATGAAGGATCGTCTCAATGCCGAGGTAAAGGGCCGGGAAGCGTACCGGCCCTTCGCACCCGTCGTGCGGCTCGCGGATACGTCGGCGTGGTTCGAATGCGCGCAACCGTCGCCCTACATGTCCGTGACACTGCCATGGCATGCGTCCCGCCGGGACATGGTCCCGGCCACGGTGCATGCGGACGGTACAGGGCGGTTGCAGACCGTCAAACGGGACACCGCGTCATGGATGGTAGATCTTCTGGATGCCTGCGAAGATCTGTGCGGCATTCCGGTGGTGCTGAACACCAGTTTCAACATCATGGGAAAGCCGATCGTCCACAGCGTCGAGGACGCGGTCGCGATGCTGATGACCAGTGGGCTCGATGCCATTCTCGTCGAGGACATGCTGGTCGAGAAACCCGGCGCCGCGGCCTGACGGGAACCGGATCGCATGGTGTTTCTGTCGGCGCCGTTCCTGTTCGGCTTCATGCCCGCATCGCTTGCAGGCTTCTTCCTGCTGCGGCGGTTTGCGCCGGGCTGGAGCGTGCCGTTCCTTGTGGGGATGTCCCTGGCTTTCCTGGCCGCGACCTCGGCCCTGAGCCTTGCCGTGATCGTTGTCAGCATCTGCGTAAACCGCGCCTGCGCCAGCGCGATGGCCGCGTACCCCCGCGAACGGACGGCCATCCTGGCCTTGGGCATCGCCGCGAACATCGCAAGCGTCGCGTGGTTCAAGATCAATCCCGTCACGTTGTCCGATACCGGCTCGCTCTTTCTGGTCGCCGGCATGCCGCTTGGGCTGTCCTTCTATGCGTTCAAGCAGATCACCTATCTGATCGACCGGCACGAGGGCCGAACACCGGACGCGCCGCTGCCACAGTATCTTCTTTTCTCGACCTTCTTCGCGCATCTTCCCGCCGGTCCGATCACGCCGTATCGCGGGCTCCAGCCGCAACTCGCCGCGCTGTCGCGCCAGAAGATCGATACCGGGTGCCTGATGGCTGCGCTTGCGCTCGTCATCATCGGCGCCTTCAAGCTGCGGTTCTTCGCAGGGCAGATCAGCGCGCTTACGGTACCGATCTATGCCGCGGCGGCGGACGGCACCGCCGCCTGCCTGCCCGAAGCTGTCGTTGCAAGTTTCGGCTTCCTGCTGGAACTCTACTACAACTTTTCCGGCTATTCGGATATCGCCATCGGACTTGCCCTGTTCTTCGGCCTGCGGCTGTCGCCGAATTTCGACAGCCCGCTCAAGGCGCACCGTCTGGGCGACTACGTCATGCGCTGGCACATGTCCTTTATGCTCTTTGCGCGGGACTATTTCTTCGTGCACGTGCAGAAGGCGCTGTCGCGCGCATTGCCGTTCCAGTCGGCCGTGCGGCGGCGCTTGGCGGCGTGGATCATCTCGGTATGCGCGACATTCGTGTTGGTGATGCTGTGGCACACCGCGAACTGGACGGCCTTCGCGATCAGTGTCGTGACGGCTGGCGCGGTGATCGCCGCGGCCTTGCTGCGCCTGCGCGGCCGTGACAGCGCGGGCGCGCCAGGCCGGCTTGCACGTCTGGGCGGCGTCGCAACCTGCGTCGGTTTCGCCTCCGTGACAATCGTGTTCTTCCGGAGCGGCGACGCGACATCCGCACTGACCGTGCTGGCCGGCTTCGCCGACATGCGCGGCCTTACCATGTTCTTCACCGAACAGGCGCCAACCATGGAAACCTGCCCGACACTTTCCGCGACACCGGACCACATGATCGTCGCCGCCATCCTTGTCCTCGCCGCTGCCATTGCTTTTGCAGCGCCGAACACGTCGCGGATGTTCGGATTCCTTCCGCAGCCGGAAGGGCGGGCTGTCTTCCGGCCAACTCTACACTGGGCCTTGTTCCTCGGGCTGATCGCGTGGCTTGCTTGGCTTTCGGATTCCCCCATCCCCGGCGGTGTGATCTATGCAGCGTTCTGAGCCGCTCGGCCCGGTCCGGTTCGGGGGCGCGGTCCTGGCCATCTTTCTACTGGGCGTTCTCGCCACGGACTTCGTGACACGGCAGGCCGACGTTCTGAACCAGAGCCGACATCGGCTTCCAACGACGCAGGGTCTTCCGCGTGTGCTTCACAGCTATCCGGCGCTCGCAAATACTTGGTTGGCGAATACTGCAGCGGCGTCGGACGCCGAGACATGGGTCATCGGGACATCCATCAGCCTGTACGGGTTCGACCCCTGCAGCCTGCCGAACACTGCCAATTTTTCGCGTTCGTCCGGGATCATGCAGGATGCCGTGCAATGGGCCGGGAAAGCCGCGCGCGACAACCCAAGCGTCCAGACCATCGTGCTGGAACTGTCGCTTGGCGAAGCCCGGGTGAACAGCTTCGACATGGGACCTCGCGCCATGGACGTCTGGCTCGCGGTCTGGAAACTTTCCGCGGTCGATGCGTGGAACGCGTCAGCGCCTGAAGCTGGTTCCTGCGCAAGTCCTTTTTCGGACGCAGATCGCCCTTTGCGCCAGATCAACCTCCCGCCGCCTTCGGTCTTGCGGGAGCGCTCCGACGACATTCTCGACCTGTCCGGCGATCTCGGGGCCTGGTGCGCGGCGGAACCCGGTCGGCGCGTCGTCTTTTTCCAGCCGCCCATGAACCCGGTGGTCGAGACCGCGCAACCGGAGCTGCCTGCGGCGCTGGCAGGCGTGACCCCGGTTCTGGCTGCCCTCGTCGAGGATTTCGTCGTGCGCAATCCCGGCTGCAATGCGTCTTTCACCGATCTGAAGGCGCCTCGCGCGACGCCCGAAGACTGGATCGATGCGAACCATTTCAGGCCGTCCCTCGGAAACCGCCTGCTCGGGGGCCTGTTGGCCCGACCATAGACTAGCGGCCCGCTTGCCGCGCAAGATGATCCGCGTCGCCGCGCATTTGCCGATGGAACCGGCGATCGGCCCTATTGAAGGCCGCGTGGCTTGACCCCAAGGACCGCGCCCGCCCAATGCACTGCCAATGCGCGGACCCTGTCACTTCGGAAAGCAGGAACGGGTAAGGCCATGCTCGAACAACGCGGCCTGTCCGGGCCAATGCACTTCCCGCATCGACCCCGCAATACATCCGTTACCCCAGCACCTTGCGAATTTTCTCTGCGAGCTTCGCGCGGCGGTAAGGCTTGCTGAGCAGTTCCACGTCCGGATCGAGCCGCCCATGATGGACAATGGTATCCTCCGCATATCCAGAGGTGAACAATATCTTCAGACCGGGTCGCAACGCCTTGGCCATATCGGCGAGTTCACGTCCGTTCATACCACCGGACAGAACGACATCCGTGAAGAGCAGGTCGAGATCGCGCGTCTGTTCAAGGATCTCGATTGCCTGCGGACCGTTCTCGGCCTCGACCACCTTGTAGCCCAGTCCAAGCAGGTTGGCACAGACATGCTCGCGCACCTGTTCATCGTCCTCCACGACAAGTATCGTTTCCAAGCCACCTGAAATCGGCTGAAGGCTGGCGTCGACATCGCTTTCCGCTTCTTCGTGCTGCGACCGCCGAAAGTAGAGTGTCACCGACGTGCCCTTGTCCGGCGCGGAACGGATGCGGACATGGCCACCCGACTGCTTCACAAATCCATAGACCATGCTCAGCCCAAGGCCGGAGCCGCTTCCGACTTCCTTGGTCGTGAAGAAGGGTTCGAATACCCGCGACAACGTTTCCTCCGGCATCCCGTGGCCGGAATCCGTCACGGAGATCAAGACGTACTGGCCGGGTTCGAAGTCGGGCTCGTTCGACACGACATCGTCATCCAGTTCGGCATTCCGTATCGCGATCCTGATCTCCCCCCCGTCCGGCATTGCGTCACGGGCGTTGAGCACGATGTTCAGAAGTGCCGATTCCAGCTGGCTCGGATCGATCTCGGCCAGCCACAGGCCTTCGCCGCGATCGATCTGGAGGGTGATGGACTCGGGCAAGGTGCGGCGCAAAAGCATTTCGAGGCCATTGGTGATCTGATGGCCGACATCCAACACGCGGGGCTGCAGGGGCTGTTTCCTTGAAAAGGCCAGAAGACGGCTGGTCAGTTCGGACCCGCGTTCAGCCGCATCCGCGGTCATTTCCGCAAGTCCGCGCAAGTGATCCCGGTCGCTCAATGCGTCGGTCAGCATCTCGGCATTGCCGAGGATCACGGTCAGCAGGTTGTTGAAGTCATGGGCCACGCCGCCGGTCAGTTG
Source organism: Meridianimarinicoccus zhengii (assembly GCF_003254465.1). Classification (GTDB taxonomy): domain Bacteria; phylum Pseudomonadota; class Alphaproteobacteria; order Rhodobacterales; family Rhodobacteraceae; genus Meridianimarinicoccus; species Meridianimarinicoccus zhengii. Next base: position 11,688 of record NZ_QDFI01000030.1, on the reverse strand, counting down.
GCCCACGGCCTCCAGCTTCTGCGACTGGCGCAATTGCACCTCCGCCGCCGCCTGGGCTGCGCGCGCCGTTTCAAGCTCCTGCATCTGATGATGCAGGGCCGTGTTCGCGGCTTCCAATTCCGCGATGGCGCGTTCGCGGGCCAGCATCGAACGGCCCATCTCGATGCTGGGCACGAGGATCAGGGCCGCAGCCAACGCCAGCAATGCACGGATTGTCCATATCTGCGGATGTTGGGTGTTCCAGCCGCCATGCGGCAGCGCCGCAATCTGCCACGTTCCCGCAGGCAACTGGACATTGGCGATGACCGGCATGTCTTCCGGCGCGACCTCGGGCCCGAGAAACCTGAGCCCTTGCGCGCCGGTCGCATCGCGGCCCGTGAGCGTCAGCGAAAATGGAAGATCGTCGTGCAGCCCGGCCTGCGCGTACAACACCTCGAGATCCATGACCGCGGACACGAGGCCCCAAAAAACCGGACGGGCGCTATCCGTCTGCAAGAAGACCGGGAAGCGTCCGATGAAGCCCTGGCCGCCCTGGACCAGGTCGACCGGCCCGGCCAGGACCAGGTTTCCAAGGTCACGCGCGCGCAGGGCTGCGTCGCGCTGTTCCGGGATACTGTTGTAATCAAGGCCGATGGCCTGCTCGTTGCCTTCGACGGGATACATCATCCGGATGACCATGTCCGGGGCGGCGGCGATGTTGCGCAGCGATGGCTCGCTGTTGATGAGCCTGCTGGCGAAATCCGCAAAGCGCGCCTGGTCCATATCCGGCTCGGTCGCAATCGCCGCAATCAACCCGCGCACAAGCTGGATCGGTCCGTTTACCGCACCTTCCAGATCCGCACGCAGCAGGGCCACCTGACTTGCGATCGTGGCCCGTTGCGCTTCGACATGATTCTTCCGTGCCTGGGTTTCGGCTGCAATCCAACCCGCAACCACCACGAGGAAAGCAAGAAGCGCCGGCACGTTGGTCTTGCGCAGCAGGTTACGCCCAGCCCGAGAACGCCATCCTGTCATCGTGGGGAACGCAAGCCGGATGGACGCGCGTAGAAAACCAAGGGTGCCTGTCCGTTTCTTTCAGTTGCCGCTGGAGGTGGGTGAAATTCAAAGGTAGCACAGCCTGCGACGGAAGCACCACGGCATTGCCCTCAAAGCGAAGCCAGGGAAGCCTTATTGCACCGGGGCATCAGCCTTGCGCGTCGCCAAGGGGGGCTCCGTGATCGCGCCCCGACCGCATGTCGCGATGCTTGCTTGTCCGGGCGGCCATCGGCAAGCCGGGGTCCCGGCTGCGCGCGGGACACCGCCATGAACCTGCGCGCCCCGGCTTTCAGAACGAGCCTGGCACATGGCAAGGATAGCTCTTCCATACCAGTCCGCGGGGCATCTGGGTCACACGGTTTTATTTCGGCATGGTTGGCCCCGACGCTGAGGAGCAACGAAAGCCGCAGCCATCCAGCGTCATGACCATGTCCCTGCCCATTCCGCCCTATGCATTGGCCGGACCTTTCCACCCGACATTGGAACACGGCGCGGCGCGGGCGGCACACTGGCATGCGGCGCAGGTGGGCCTGGCGGGACGGCCCGATATCGAGCATCTGATACAGGTGGCGGGCGGCCTTGTTCGCATGTTTCCCGATGCAATCGGCGCCGAACGCCATGCGGTCTAGCCAGTAGCCGTTGCCGTCCTGCATCATGCCGCGCAACGCGCGGTGCACTTCGAGCGCGAGCCACGTTCCGACTGGGTCTGCACGACCTGTAGCGCAAGCACGTCCCGGCTTGCGACCTGCTGCCAGTGCGCGATGATTGCGGCCAGATCCGTGTCGCGCGCCCCAAAGCGCATCGAGGCAGCCCTTGCCTCGGAACACATCGGTTGGTGTCGAAACCCATGTACCGGTCATGCATCACAAACTGTGTACGCGGCCCGGCTGCGGCGCGCCAAGCGTCATCGCCGGGTGCGCAAGCAACAACCGCAGCGCCGTGCTGGCGCGCAGCGACGCGGCTATCCGGTTGCAAGACCGAAAACAGCCATCCCCGGCGGGTTTGTGCACAGGCGCGCCATGCCTCGCGGCAATGGCGCACTTGCGCTTGCACCAAGGACGGGTCTTGTCCCGCGAACCGCGGATCTCGACTCCGTTGACGCCAATTCCGGGAACGACGTAGGCTGGCGAAACCGCTTGGGAGGAAAACGACCGTGCCGAAGGCGCTTACATTGCGCAGGCCAAGATCGCCGGGTCGCCGCACGTGATCGCGCAACCCGGCGGCGCACGATCGCCCGGCGCAGCGGCACTGGCCGCGTCGCGGGCAGGCAACGCGTGCAGCGCGATGCACCGGCCTGCCCCCGAACCGCATGGCCGCGCGCCCGCGCCGATGCGGCCCGCAGGCCCACGCGGGTGATGATGCCCGTCGCTGCCAGCCCCCTGTCCGCCACCGGCGAGCGAAGCAAGGCGATGGGCGCCAGCAAAGGGTTCAGCGAGGAACTGGCGCAGGCAGCCGTGCTTGTCATCGATGACGAGCCGGGCATGCGCAACTTCCTGTCCAAGGTCCTGACCGGCAACTGCGCGAAGGTCGACGTCATGGCAGATACGCGCGAAGCCGCGCGCCTTCTGGACGAGAACGCCTATGACGTGATCATCCTCGACAACATCATGCCCGAGAAGACCGGGCTTGACTGGCTGGCGGAGCAGGGCCAGATCGGGCTGTTCAGCGATGCCATCCTGATCACCGCGCATGCCGATCTGGACACGGCGATCCAGGCGATCCGCGCCGGCGCCAGCGATTTCCTTCTCAAGCCGTTCCGGTCCAATCAGGTGCTGAACGCCGTGGCCCGCAGTCTTGAGCGGGCGCGGCTGCGCCGCCAGAACTCGGTCCTGCGCCACGAGCTTGAAGTCAGCAAGGACATCCTGAAGCACCGGAACGCGCTGCTGGGCACATCCACCGAGATCCGGAAGGCCTGCCACGCGATCGACCAGGCCGCCATGTCCCACGCCAACGTGGTGTTCCGCGGAGAAGTCGGGTCAGGCAAGCAGGTCGCCGCGCGGATGCTGCATGCCGCATCGCCGCGCGCGTCGCATCCCTTCGTCTGGCTGCAATGCTATGGCATGACCGAACAGGTCTTCCAGGAACGTCTGTTCGGGCACCTGGGCCCGCAGGCCGACGGGTCCGTCTCCGGGCACGAAGGCATATTGCTGAGCGCGGCGGGCGGGACGCTCTATCTCGAAGATGTCGAGATGCTGTCCGCGGGATGCCAGAACATCCTGGCGGAACTCATCAGTACGGGCCGGTTCAGCCCGCTGGGCGCGCGCCGCAGCCTCGGGTTCGACATGCGGATCATCAGTTCCACGACGAAACCGCTTGGGGATATCGCCGCAGAACGTGTGTTTCGCGCCGACCTGTTCTACCTGCTGACGGTGGTCGAGATCGTGCTGCCGCCCTTGCGCCGCAGGACGGCCGACATCGTCGAACTGACATTCTACTTCTCCGAGAAGCTTTCGCAGCGGATGGGCATCGAGATTCCCCCCTTCTCGCCCCTGGCGCGGCGGCGGTTCCTGTCCTACGACTGGCCCGGCAACGTCATGGAGTTGCGCAACACGGTCGAACGCGCCCTGATTCATGGCGATTTCGAGGCCGCGCTGGGGATCACCGCAACGGAGCTTGACGTGGAGGATCTGGCGTCGGTCGAACGGCGGCACATCCTTGCGGTTCTCGATGCCTGCGACGGAAACCGGGCGGAGGCGGCGCGGCGGCTTGGCGTCGCGCGCAAGACCATCGACCGGAAGTGCCGGTCCTGGGGCCTGTGACCTGATGCATTCGGTCCGGCTGCGGTTGCTTGCCATCGCCCTGCTGCCGCTGATCGTGCTGCTGCCGCTTCTGCTCGGCGTGACCATGCTGCGCTGGATCAACAAGTACGACGACCTGTTGATCGCGAAGGTGGCCAGCGACCTGCGCGTGGCAGAACAGTATTTCGACCAGATCAAGGCGACGCAGGCCGCTGCGGTGTCGGCGACCGCCCAGTCCGTGGATTTCGATGAGGCGCGGTCGCGGGGCGACGCGGCGCTTGCCGGTTTCGTCGAAAGCAGGCGCACCGAACTCGGGCTCGATTTCATGGTGTGGGTCGGGACGTCCGACGCAGGTCTGCCCCGTGCCGCGCGCGAGGTGGCCCGCGCCGCGACGCCCGATGCGCCAAGCACGAGCGTGGCTCTGCTGACCGCCGCCGAACTCGCGGCGATTTCGCCCGCCTTGGCCGACCGAGCCGCCATCCCGCTGGTTCCCACCGAGGCGGCGCGGCCGATCGCGCGCGACGAGGAAAGTCGGGGGATGTTGATGCTGGCGGCGCATCGAGCCGCCCGCAGCGGCAAGGTTCTGATCGGCGGCCGCCTGCTCAATCGAAACCTCGGCGTGATCGACACCATGAACGCGCTTGTCTATCGCGACGAAGACGGGTCGTTCTCGCGGACCGGAACCACGACCCTGTTTCTCGAAGACGTCCGGATTTCGACAAATGTGCGGCTGTTCGAAGGATCGCGCGCGTTGGGAACACGGGTATCCGAAGCGGTGTGGCAGCGCGTTATGGAAGATGGGGAGACCTGGCTCGACCGGGCCTTCGTCGTCAACGACTGGTATATCTCCGGCTACGTCCCGCTTGCCGATATTTCCGGCAATCGCGTCGGCATGCTCTATACCGGGTTTCTCGAAGCGCCCTTCAAGGCACAGCGGAACGCGACGATCCTGACGCTGTTCCTGGCATTCGTGGCCGTGATCGGCGCATCCGTGCCGCTGTTCCTGTGGCTGGCCAGAGGCATCTTCGCGCCGCTGGAACGGATGACCGCCACCATGGCCAGCGCAGAGGCCGGTGCGCTCGATGCGCGGATCGGCCCGGTGTCGGGACAGGACGAAATCAACACGGTCGCCCGGCATCTTGACCGCCTGCTCGACCAGGTGGAGGAACGCGATGCCGCCTTGCGGGACTATGCGAACAACCTGAACGAACTCGTGGCGCAACGGACCGCAGAGCTTCAGGAAGCCAATCGCAAGCTGGAGGCCACCTTCGCACAACTCGTGATGTCCGAGAAGCTGGCCTCGGTCGGCGAGATCACCGCGGGCGTGGCGCACGAGATCAACAACCCCGTGGCGATCATCCAGGGCAATCTGGAGATCATCCGGTTGCGGCTGTCCCCCGAGCAGCGGGCGGAGTTCAAGAGCGAGCTGGATTTCATCGATGCCCAGACCCACCGCATCAACATCATCGTGGGCAAGCTGCTGAACTTCACCCGGCCGGACGAGATGTCGGACGTGATGACCCGTGTCGATGCGGCCCGGGCCGTCGACGACGCGCTGATCCTTGTTGCGCCCGACCTACGCAAGAACGCGATCGAGACGCGGGTGGACCACTGCCCAAGCCCCGGCTTCAGGGTCGTCGAGACCGAATTGCAGCAGGTCATGGTCAACCTTGTCATCAACGCCACGCAGGCGATGGGAACCGGCGGGACGCTCACGATCCGGACCCGGCCAGCGGCGCGCGACGGCACGCAGGGCACCGAGCTCCTGGTGGAGGATACGGGCCCCGGCATTCCGCCGGACAAGATCGACAACGTGTTCGACCCCTTCATGACGACCAAGCTGGGCAAGGGGTCCGGGCTGGGTCTGTCGATCAGCCAGGCGCTGGTGACACGGGTCGGCGGGCTGATCAGCGTCAGCAGCGTTCCGGGCAAGGGCGCCACGTTTTCGGTGTGGTTCCCGGCCGCGGACAATTAGTCCGCCGACCGGCGGAAATCGCGCCGAGAGATGGACAAATTGTCCCTCTGCACGCTGCGGTGCTGGCGTTTCGGTGACTTTGTGACCTTTCTGCAGCGCGGCAGATTCGCTTTATCTAGCTGATATAAAACAAAAAAAGTTTGACAGGCCGGGAGGCTCCATCCTAGCACTTCGTCCTAGACGGACATGCCCGATGTGTCGCGCACAAGGGGCATCCGCATGAACGCAGAAGCTGCGGCAGGGTTTTGGGAGGGACACTGTCGGTCGCGCGCCGGTCGGGTCGTCATGACGGACGACACCCTGACCGGAGCGGCGGCACGGAGGACGCCGATCCTTTTCGGAGCGAGTTCAGTGAAAAGCAAAAAATGGGGAGGACATCTGACATGAAGCATCGACGGATACGCCTGATGCCGGTGGCTGCCGCCATGGTGGCGGCGTGGACATTCGCGCTGCCGGATTCTGCGGTCGCGCAGGAAACCCAGTACTTTCCGGTCGCCAGCAGCCGGGTAGGTCCCTATTCCGCCATGGGCACCGGCTATTACGGCGCCCAGATCGACTACATGAACTACGTCAACATGAACGGTGGCGTGAACGGCGTCATGCTGACGTGGCAGGAATGTGAGACCGAGTACAACGCGGTCAAGACCGTCGAATGCTACCAGCGGCTTCTCGAAAAGGACGGCCAGCGGATCGTCGTGTTCGACACGCTCGGAACGCCCGGCGCCTATGCCGTGATCAACCGGATGGCCGAAGACAACGTCGTTCTGGCGCAATACGGCTATGGCCGGACGGACGCGGCGGATGGCACGGTCTGGCCATGGGTGTTCAACGCCGCCAGCCATTACTGGTCGCAGATCGCGGTCAAGATGAAGTTCATGGCTGAACAGGAAGGCGGCATCGAGAACATGAGGGGCAAGAAGATCGTGCACCTTCATATCGACAGCGCCTATGGCCGCGAACCGCTTCCCGCGATGCGGCAGATCGCCGAGGATTGGGGCGTGACGCTGGTCGAGATCTCGATCCCGCCACCGGGTCTGGAGCAGCAGTCCCAATGGCTGCAAATCCGGCGCGAACAGCCCGACTGGGTCACATTCTGGGGCGCCGGATCGGGCATGAACTCCACCGCCATGACGAACGCCGCACGGGTGAACTTCCCGCGGGACCGGATGATCTACGTTACCTTCGGTGCAGCCGAGGAAGACATGTACCCGGCAGGTGACGCGGCGATCGGCACGTATGCGATGGCCAACGCGTTGCCCGGAGATTCCTATCCGCTCGTGGCGGCCATCAAGGAACAGGTCTACGGCAGCGGACAGGGCAACCTGTCGGATGAAAGCCGGGTCGGGTCCGTCTACTGGAACCGGGGTCTCGGTGCGGCCGTCATGTGGATCGAGGCGATGAAGAACGCGCAGGAGATGCACGGCAAGGTCGGGCAGGCCGTGACCGGTGCGGAGTTCCGCGACGGCTACGAGGCGCTCAACATGACCGTAGAGCGTCTTGAGGAAATCGGCATCAGGGGCATGGTCGCACCCTTCGCGATCTCGTGCGAAAACCACGAGGGCGCGGGACGGTTCGCCATGATGCAGTGGGATGGCGAGAAGTTCCAGCAGGTCACCGACTGGGAAGCCCCGCTCGATCCCGCGTTCATTCGCGGATTGGTGGAGGAGTCCGCGGCCAAGTTCGCCAGCGAGAATGGCATAACGCCGAAAGAGTGCTGAAGGGGCGCCAGCCCCCTGTGGCGCAAATGGTCGGGGCCAGGGAAACGAACATCCCTGGCCCCCACCGTCCGGACTGACTTTGCCAGTGCGTCCGGCACCCAACCGCAAGAATGGATTGGCATCGCCCAGATGAACGTACCGACCGACAACATCCTGGAAATCGACAGCATCGAAGTCGTCTATGACAATGTCATTTCCGCGCTGCACGATGTCTCGCTCACCGTCCCGCGGGGCAAGGTCGTCGCCCTGCTCGGCGGCAACGGAGCGGGCAAGAGCACGACGCTGAAGGCCATCTCCACGATGCTTGCGTCGGAAAAGGGCAAGGTGACGAAGGGAACGATCACCTATGACGGCACGCCGGTCAAAGGACAGACGCCCGCTGAGATGGTCGGACTGGGGATGGTGCAGGTCCTGGAGGGGCGCCGCTGCTTCGGTCACCTGACGGTGGAGGAGAACATCATCGCCGGTGCCTATTCGCGCAGGCTGTCCAAGGCCGAGATGCGGAACGAGCTGGAAAAGATCTATGGCTACTTCAATCGCCTGAGGGACAAACGCAAGAGCCAGGCCGGTTACACCTCGGGCGGAGAACAGCAGATGGTCGCTGTCGCCCGCGCCATGATGGCGAAGCCCCGGATGCTTCTGCTGGACGAACCCTCCATGGGACTCGCCCCGCAACTGGTGGCCGAGATTTTCCGCATCGTGACCGAACTCAACCAGAACGAAGGTGTGAGCATCCTGCTTGCGGAACAGAACACCAACGTCGCGCTGCGCAATGCCGACTACGGATACATCATCGAAACCGGGCACGTGATGCTGCACGGGACGGCCGAGAGCCTGCTGAACGACGACAGCGTCAGGGATCTGTATCTCGGCATTTCCAAGGAAGGCAGGAAGAATTTCCGGGACGTCCTTCGGCAGGAAAGCGCCGTGCACCCGGATCTTCACCACGGCTAGGCCGAAACGCGCGCACAGAGAAAGAGCACGACACAGATGATGCAGGCCAGAAACTTTCCGATCGGCGACCCGATACTGGAGGTCCGGAACATCTCGCTCAGCTTCGGCGGCGTCAAGGCGATCACGAATACCTCGTTCAACGTTCTCAGGCACGAGATCAGGGCGATCATCGGACCAAACGGCGCCGGCAAGAGCTCCCTGCTCAACTGCATCAACGGGATCTACAAGCCGCAGGAAGGCACGATCACCCTGAAGAACGAAGTGCTCGACAAGATCAGCCCGAACATCGTGGCACGAAAGGGCATATCGCGAACCTTCCAGAACCTCGCCCTGTTCAAGCGGATGTCCGTTCTCGACAATGTCCTCGTGGGACGTCAGCTGCACATGTCGGCCAATTTCCTGCAAGTCGCCTTCCAGACACCGCAGGCCAGACGCGAGGAACGGGAAAACCGCGAGCGTTGCGAGGAAATCGTCGAGTTTCTCGAGATCGCGCATATCCGGGATACACCGGTCGGTCGGTTGCCCTACGGGTTGCAGAAAAAGGTGGAGCTTGGCCGGGCGCTGGCCACGGAGGCCGAAATCCTCCTGCTCGACGAGCCAATGGCCGGCATGAATGTCGAGGAAAAGCGCGAAATGTGCCGCTTCATCCTCAAGGTCAATGACGAGTTCGGCACCACCATGGTTCTGATCGAACACGACATGGGGGTCGTCATGGATATCTCGGACAACGTGGTCGTGCTCGACTACGGAAAGGTCATCGGCGACGGCCCGCCGGACGAGGTCCGCTCCGATCAGGCCGTGATCGACGCCTATCTCGGGGTGGCCCATGACTGAGTTCCTGTTTTTCATCGAGGTCGTCGTCGCAGGGCTGCTCGCCGGAACCATGTACTCGCTCGTCGCGCTCGGATTCGTGCTGATCTACAAGGCCTCGTCGACGTTCAACTTCGCACAGGGCGCGATGGTGTTCTTTGCCGTCCTGGCCTTCGTCGGCTTCATGGAACTGGGGCTGCCCTTCGTCGTCGCGTTCTTCGTGACGATCCTGCTGATGGGGCTTGTGGGATTCTGCACCGAACGGCTGGTTCTGAAGCCCTTGCGCACGCAAAGCGAGGATACGCTCCTGATGGCCACCATCGGGCTCGGTTTCGTGCTCGAAGGGCTCGCGCAGGCGACCTGGGGCGTGGAGGTCCGGCGGCTCGACCTGGGGATCGGCGATTTTCCGATCCAGTGGATCATCGACAGCACGGGACTTTTCATCAGCGCACTCGATCTGACGGCCGGTTTCGTTGCCGCGTTCCTGATCATCGCGCTCGCACTTCTGTTCAAGTATACGAAGATGGGCCTTGGCCTGCGCGCCGTGGCCGACGATCCGGGCGCGGCCAGTTCCATCGGCATTCCGCTCGGCAACATCATGCTGCTCGTCTGGACTGCGGCAGGCATCGTCGCGCTGGTGGCAGGCATGATGTGGGGCGCCCGCGCGGGTGTGCAGTTCGCGCTGGTGGACCTTGCGCTCAAGGCACTGCCGGTCCTCATCATCGGCGGCTTTTCGTCGATCCCCGGCGCGATCATCGGCGGGCTGATCATCGGCGCGACCGAGAAGGTGCTGGAGGTCTATGTCGGGCCCTATTTCGGCGGCGCGATCGAGGGCTGGGCGCCTTACGTCATGGCCATCCTCTTCCTGCTGTGGCGGCCCGAGGGTCTCTTCGGCGAGAAGATCATCAGACGGGTATAGGGTAGAGAAATGAACGCGAAGACCGTTTTCATGGGGTACACGCGAAGCGACCTCGCCAATCTCGTCGTTGCCTTGCTGGTGGCGCTGGTCGTCATCCCGACGGTCGTCCAGACCGACTACTGGTATTCTTCGATCCTGATCCCGTGGCTTTGCCTTTCGCTCGCGGCCATCGGGCAGCAGATCGTCATGGGTTATACAGGGCAGCTGGCGCTTGGCGCGGCCGGTTTCATGGCTGCCGGTGCCTTTGCCTGCTTCAACCTGATCCTGCGCGTGCCCTATCTGCCGTTTCCCGTGGCGCTGGCACTCTCGGGTCTGATCGCGGCGGCCTTCGGCATACTCTTCGGGCTGCCCAGCCTCCGGGTCCGGGGTATCTATCTGATGGTGGCGACACTCGCCTCGCAGTTCTTCATCATCTGGATGATCGACAAGTTCGGATGGTTCAAGAATTACGACACGTCGGGGATCATCACGGCGCAGGACATCTTGATCTTCGGCAAGCCCTTCACCTCGCCCTTCGAGATGTATCTGGTGGTGGTGGTCGTCGTAACGGTGCTCACGATACTGGCGATCAACATGACGCGTGGCAGCACGGGCCGAAACTGGATGGCAGTGCGCGACATGGATATCGCCGCGGAGTCCATGGGTATTTCGCTGCTCAGGACGAAGCTGCAGGCCTTCGCGATCTCGGCTTTCTTCTGCGGTGTCGCCGGGGCGCTCTTTGCCTTTACCTATCTGAAGTCGCTCGAACCTGTCGCCTTCGACATCAAGCTGTCTTTCAAGATCCTGTTCATGGTCATTCTCGGCGGGCTGGGCACGATCAACGGGGCGTTTATCGGGGCGGCCTTCATCCTGCTGTTTCCCGTCGTGCTCAACAGTATCGGGAACAACCTGTTCCATGGCGCGATCGACGCGACGATCATTTCGGCGACCGAGCAGGTCGTGTTCGGCGCCCTGATCATCATCTTCATGATCTACGAACCGCTCGGCATGGCCAAGCTCTGGTACAACATCAAGCAGAGTGTCCGGTCGCGATTTGCACCTAGGTCGGAGTTGCCCCGGCAACGCGCGACCTGACCGCGGAACGTGACCCGGCTTTCAGAGCGGACGCATGGGGGGCTTCAACCGACCGCTCCGCCTGTACCTGAAGGCGTCCGCCCCGCAATTCGTGGCGGCGAAATGGCGGGATGGTGTTCCGCATCCGCTCGTTCGAGGACGCGGCGGGCTAGAGCGTGTCGCCCCTGATCGGATTCTGGATTCCCATTTCGATCATCCCGTGATTCCCTGTTCTGGAGGCAGATATGGGGGTCAGGTATGGGTAAGCCGCATCCTGTTGAGTTACGTGAACGGGCGGTTTTGCTTGTTGAGCAAGGCAGCACGCACACCGAGGCGGCGCGGCGCCTGTGTGTTTCCATCAAGTTCGTCAATGACATGGTGCGGCTCAAGCGCGAGACTGGCGCGCTTGCGCCAAAGCCGCAGGGCAATCCGGGACGCGGCAAGCTGACCGATGTCAAAGACTGGGTGCGGCGCCGGATCGCGGCC